>JBPCNM010000085.1:0-6369 GCA_051001255.1 Solirubrobacteraceae bacterium | reverse complement strand
GGTATGGGTGGCGCCGGGCGCGCCCGGTGCCTGCGGCGGCTTGGCGGCGGCCGGCGCGCCCGCTGCGAGGGCGGCGCAGGCGCACAGCAGGCCGGCGATGTACTGGCGCTCCCTCACGTGACCTCGCGGTACCCGACGGGCGTACAGGATACGCCGCGGCCTTGCGGGGTAGATGACTCGCATGCCTGTGCGCGACGACGACGACTGGGTCGGGACGCCGCCCGAGGGCCGGCACACGCGCGACCGGGCGGACCCCGGCTTCTGGCGCAACCAATGGCAGCCGGCCGCGGCGGGTGGCGTGCTCGTCGTCCTGATCCTGGTCGTGCTGGCGCTCGCGCTGCTCTGAGCATGAGCCGGCTCGTCGCCGTTCCCAACGTGTCCGAGGGTCGCGACGAGGCCGTGCTCGACGCGATCGGCGCCGCGTTCGCGCGCCACGCCGACGTGCTGCACGTCTCCGCCGACGCCGACCACCACCGCGCCGTCTTCTTCCTCGCCGGCGCGCCCGGGAAGCTGCACCGCTCGCTGGCCGCCGGCGCCGCGGAGGCGGCCGCGCGGATCGACCTGCGCGTCCACGACGGGCTGCACCCGCGGGTCGGCGCGCTCGACGTGGCGCCGGTCGTGTTCCTGGAGGAGGCCCAGCGCGGCGCGGCGATCGCGGAGGCGCTGCTGGCGGCCGACGCGATCGGCGCTGAGGGCATCCCGGGGTTCCTCTACGGCGAGCTGGCCGCCGGGCGCACCCGCGCCGAGCTGCGCAAGGGCGGCCCCGCGGGCCTCGCCGCGCGCGGCACCGCGTCGGACTACGGGCCGGCGGAGCTGCACCCGACGGCCGGCGCGACGCTGGTGGCCGCGCGGCCGCCGCTGATCGCGTTCAACCTCGAGCTGTCGCCGCCCGCGACCGTCGAGGACGCGCGCGCGATCGCGGCCCTGATCCGCGAGGGCGGCGCCGAGGGCATGCCGGGCGTGCGCGCGCTCGGCCTGCACCTGGACCGGCGCGACGTCGTCCAGGTCTCGACCAACGTGGAGGACCACCGCGCCGTGACCGCGACCGACGTGCTGACCGCCGTGGCGCGTCATCGTCCTGTGCGCAAGGGCGAGCTGGTCGCACCCGCGCCGCAGGCCGCGCTCGCCGGTTGGCCCGCCGGCGTCGAGCTGCGCATGCCGGGAGCGATCGAGGCCCTCCTGGGCCGCTAGATTCTCAGGCCCATGGCCCACACCAAGCGCAAGCGCCGTTCCAAGCACCGCGGCAACGCCGCCGGCACCGTCGAGGCGCGCGGCCGCACGGGCCGCAAGCCCACCGAGCAGGAGCAGCGCAAGCGCGGCAGCGTCGACGCGCGGGCCGAGCGCCGCTTCCAGCAGCCGTCGTGGACCGGCGCCGCCACGCGCGCCGGGCTGGCCTCGCTCATGCTCTTCGTGCTGTTCCAGACCGGGCTCGCCGGCCAGCAGCAGAGCATCGTCACGTCGCTCGCGCTCGCGGTCGCCGCGTTCCTGATCTACGTGCCGATGGGCTACAAGGTCGACCGCATCTTCTGGGAGCGCCGGATGCGCAAGGCCGGGCGCCCGCTCCCGCCGCGCGCCGCGAAGGCCAAGCGTTAGATGGACGTCCGCAGCTTCACCGTCGGGCCGGTCCAGGAGAACTGCCACATCGCCCGCCGCGAGGGTGCCGAGCAGGCGATCGTGATCGATCCCGGCGACGAGCCGGGCCGCCTGCTGGAGGCGATCGACGCGCTCGAGGTCGAGGTCGCGGCGATCCTGCTCACCCACACGCACTTCGACCACGTCGGCGCGGTCGCGCCGGTGGCCCGCGCCACCGGTGCGGAGGTGTGGTGTCCCGAGCTCGAGGTGCAGGCGCTAGCCGACATCATGCGCTTCGTGCCGTGGCCCGGCTTCGGCCCGTTCGAGTCCTACGACGCCGACCACACCGTGGCGGGGGGAGAGCGGCTGGAGCTGGCCGGGATGGAGATCGACGTGCTGTTCACGCCCGGGCACTCGCCCGGCCACGTCACGTATTCGATCGGAGCCGAGCTGGCGATCTTCTCGGGCGACGTCCTGTTCGCGGGCTCGGTCGGCCGCACCGACCTGCCGGGCGGCGACGCGGGGACGCTGATGCGCTCGCTCGGCGCGCTCGTCGAGGCGCTGCCGGGGGAGACCGTCGTGTATCCCGGCCACATGGGCACGACGACGATCGGCCGCGAGCGCGCCACCAACCCGTTCCTGGCCCAGCTGGCGTGAGCGGCCGGATCCAGGCACCGCGCGGCACGTACGACGTGCTGGGCGAGCAGGCGCTCGGCCGCGAGGCGCTCGCAGGGCACGCGCGGCGCATCCTCGAGCACGCGGGCTACGAGCGCATCGAGACGCCGGCGTTCGAGGTGACGGAGCTGTTCGCGCGCGGGGTCGGCGAGTCGACCGACGTGGTGCAGAAGGAGATGTACACGCTCGAGGGCGGCGAGGGCCAGAGCATCACGCTGCGCCCGGAGGGCACGGCGCCGGTCTGCCGCGCCTACCTCGAGCACGGCATGCACAAGCTGCCCCAGCCGGTGAAGCTGTGGTACCTCTCGAGCTTCTTCCGCCGCGAACGCCCGCAGAAGGGCCGCTTCCGCCAGTTCTGGCAGGTCGGGGCGGAGGCGATCGGCTCCGACGATCCCGCCGTCGACGCCGAATCGATCCTGCTGCTGGCCGAGCTGCTCGAGGCGCTCGGCTGCCGCGGCGTACGGCTTCGGATCGGCTCGCTCGGCACGCCCGCGACCCGGCGCGCCTACCGGTCGGAGCTGCAGGCATACCTGCGCGCGCACGAGAGCGAGCTCTCCGACGAGGTCGTCGCGCGGATCGACCTCAACCCGCTGCGCGCGTTCGACTCCGACGACGCGGAGACGCAGCGGGCGATGGCGGGCGCGCCGCGGCTGCTGGAGCGGCTCTCGGGCGAGGATCGCGAGCACTTCGAGGCGGTCTGCGCGATGCTCGACGCCGTCGGGCAGGCCTACGACGTCGACGACACGCTGGTGCGCGGCCTGGACTACTACACGCGCACGGTGTTCGAGTTCACCTCCGACGCGCTCGGCGCGCAATCCGGCGTCGGCGGCGGCGGGCGCTACGACGGGCTGATCGAGCAGATCGGCGGCTCGCACACGCCGGCGATCGGCTGGGCGAGCGGGGTGGAGCGGATCCTGATGACGGCGAGCACGGTGCCCGCCGCGCCGCCGCCGCTCGACCTGTTCGTCGCCTACGCCAAGCCCGAGCTGCGCGCCTCCGCGTTCCGGCTGGCCGCCGACGTCCGCCGCGCGGGGCGTGCCGCAAGACTCGAACTCGGTGGGCGCTCGCTCAAGGGGCAGCTCAAGCAGGCGGACCGCGCGGGCGCCCGCTACGTTGCCATCCTCGGCGACGAGGGAACCTCGTTGAAGGACATGGAGACCGGAGCGCAGCAGACGGTGGAGTCCGGCACGGTCATGCACCACATCACACGCACCGAGCTATGAAGCCCATGGGGTCGACATCGCGGCCGGTCGTGGTGGGTGCATGCGGAGCGGGACCGTCGTGAGGCCGCCTGAGGCCAACGTGTACCGCGACGCGTGGTGTGGCGAGCTCGACGCCGGGCGCGTCGGCGAGACCGTGCGCGTCGCCGGCTGGGTGCACCGCCGGCGCGACCACGGCGGGCTGATCTTCATCGACCTGCGCGACCGCTCCGGGCTCGTGCAGCTCGTCTTTCACCCCGAGACCGCCGCCGACGCCCACGCCGTCGCCGAGCGGCTGCGCCCCGAGCACGTGATCTCCGCCTCGGCGCAGATCGTCCGGCGCGAGGAGGGCAACCTCAACCCGAACCTGCGGACGGGGGAGATCGAGCTCGACGTCGCGGCCGTGGAGCAGCTCGCCGAGGCCGCCACGCCACCGTTCCCGGTCGACGACGACGGCCCGGTCGACGAGACGCTGCGGCTGCGCCACCGCGTGCTCGACCTGCGGCGCGACGGCATGCGCGACACGATGGTCCTGCGCCACACGATCGTCCGCGCGATGCGCGACTACCTCAACGCGCACGACTTCCTCGACATCGAGACGCCGATCCTCACCCGCTCGACGCCCGAGGGGGCGCGCGACTTCCTCGTGCCCAGCCGGATGAGCCCGGGCGCATTCTACGCGCTGCCGCAGTCGCCGCAGCTGTTCAAGCAGCTGCTGATGATGGCCGGATACGAGCGCTACTACCAGATCGCCCGGTGCTTCCGCGACGAGGACCTGCGCGGCTTCCGCCAGCCCGAGTTCACCCAGCTCGACCTCGAGATGTCGTTCGTCGAGGAGGACGACGTCATCGGCGTCATCGAGGGCCTGATGGCGCGCGTGTTCGAGGACGCCGGCTTCCCCGTGACGTCGCCGCCGCCGTGGCCGCGGCTGAGCTACCACGAGGCGATGCTCCGGTACGGCTCCGACAAGCCCGACGTGCGCTTCGGGCTCGAGCTCGCCGACCTCGGGGGCGAGCTGGCCGGGACCGAGTTCAAGGTGTTCGCCGGGGTGCTCGAAGGCGGCGGCGTGATCCGCGGCCTGAACGCCGGCGCGCGCGAGGTCCCGCGCTCCGAGCTCGACGCGCTCACCGAGCACGTCAAGCGGTACGGCGCCGGCGGCCTGGTATGGGCGTTCGTGCAGGACGACGGCGCATGGCGCTCGCCGACCGCGAAGTTCCTCACCGATGAGGAGCGCGCAGCCGTCACGCGCAAGCTGTCGGCTCGGCCGGGCGACCTCCTGCTGCTCGTGGCCGACACGCCGCACGTCGCTGCGACGGCGCTCGGCGAGCTGCGCCTGGAGCTGGCGCGCCGCTTCGATCTCGTACCTCCGGGTCGCCACGATGTCGTCTGGGTCGTCGACTTCCCGATGTTCGAGTGGAGCGAGACGGACGGGCGCTGGAGCGCGATGCACCACCCGTTCACGGCGCCGACCGGCGACTTCTCCGACCCGGCCGCGCTGCTCTCACGCGGCTATGACATCGCGCTCGACGGGGTGGAGATCGGCGGCGGCTCGATCCGCATCAACCGCCCCGACGTGCAGCAGCAGGTCTTCGACGTGCTGGGCATCTCCGAGGAGGAGGCCGCCGCGCGCTTCGGCTTCCTGCTCGACGCGCTGCGCTACGGCGCCCCGCCGCATGGCGGCCTGGCGCTGGGGCTCGACCGGATCGTCGCAGTGCTCGCCGGCCGCGACTCGATCCGCGACGTGATCGCGTTCCCCAAGACGGCGAGCGGCTCGGACCCCCTGACGGGCGCCCCGGCGCCCGTCGACGGCGCCCAGCTGGCGGAGCTGGGCGTGAAGGTCCTAGGGTCGGCACCCCACGATCGGGAATCGGGCTAAGGCCGCACGGGTCGTCTGCCGACAACGGGAGAGGAATGTCCCAGATCTCTCCGCCCATCAGGATCCTCCTCGTCTGTGCCGTCGCCTTCATGGCCGCCTGGATGCTCTTCCTCCGGCCCAAGGCCGACGCCGGGGCTCCGGCAGCCGCCAACCCCACGCCGGCGAACTCCAGGCCGGTCGAGGCCGGCGGCGACAAGGCGAACAGCGCGGCGGGCAAGGCCGTCGAGAAGGCCAACGAGGCCACCGCCGCGACCGACGCCCGGGTCGAGCGGATCGCCGACGGCACCGAGACGGCGGCCGACGCTACCTCGGCCGCGAACGGCACTGCCGCCTCCGCCACGCCCGCGACGGCACCGGCCGCCGGCGCCACACCGGGCAAGCCCGCCAAGCAGTCCACCGACGGCCTGCCCGGGCGCGTCCAACATGCGCTGGACGACCGGAAGGTGCTCGTGCTGCTGTTCTGGGCGCCCAAGGCGGTCGAGGACAAGGCCGTGCGCAAGGCGCTCACCGGCATCGACCGCCATCGCGGCAGGGTCCTGGCGCACGCCACGCACATCAAGAAGATCGCTCGCTACCAGCAGATCACGCGCGGCGCCCAGGTCGAGCAATCGCCCACCGTCGTGGTGGTCGACCGCAACCGCACGGTCCAGACGCTCGTCGGCTACGTCGACCGCACGACGATCGACCAGGCCGTCACCGACGCCCTGCGCACGAAGCGGAACGGCTAGCCACCTACACTCGGCGCGTGGACGCCGAGGCCTTCGCAGAGCATCTCGAGTTTCCCCGGGGACGCGGGCACGCGCCCCCGGCGTCGTTCTCCGGCACGGCCGGCGGCGCCGCGTGCGGCGACCTGATCCGGCTCGACCTGCGCGTGGAGGGCGACCGCGTGGCCGACGCCGGCTTCGACGCGTCAGGGTGCGGTGCGGCCGTGGCCGCCGGCTCGGCGGCCGTGGCGCTGGCGAGCGGGGCGACGGTGCTCGGTGCCGCCCGGATCGGGACGGGCGAGGTGGCCGCCGAGCTGGGCGGGCTCTCGCCCGGCAAGCTGCA
>JBPCNM010000084.1:0-6883 GCA_051001255.1 Solirubrobacteraceae bacterium | reverse complement strand
GATGCCACCCGGGCCAGGCGACCAGCGCGACCCGCCGGCGCTGACCCGCCAGCAGCACCATGCAGGCGGCTCGCAGCAGCTCGCCGGCGCCGTGACCCAGCGCGATCCGGTCGGGCGCGATGCCGTGACGCGCGGCGAGCCCGTCGCGCACGGGCGCGGCCGCTGCGTCCGGGTAGGCGTTGAGCGCCCGTCGCAGCGCGAACGTGGCGGCGTTGACCGCCTCCGGGTGCGGCGGCTCGTGCCACGCGATGCCCGAGAGGTCCAGCGGCTCGATGCGGCTCAGCGCGCGGCGCTTCTCCGCGTCGCGCCGGCCGCGCAGCTCCAGCGAGACCTCCTCCGGCGGCATCTCCTCGAACTGCCGGTAGTACTCGCGCAAGCGCCGCATCAGCGGACGTCTCCGGGCGGGCTCCCGCGGCGCCGCATCAACGCGGGGCGATCGAGGGCGCGGGCCCCTCGATCAGCATGAGCCAGACAGTGAAGGCCACGGCGGCCACGATCGCCGTGACCATGAAGATCCGCCCCAGCACCCCCTCGCGCTGGTCGTGCCCCGCGGCACGGCGCAGCAGGCGCCAGCCGTCGTCGAGCCGCGTGGCGATCATCAGCGTCACGATCAGCGAGCCGATCAGGCCGAGGAACGCGACCGTGATGGCACCGAAGACGCTGCCGGTCCAGTAGTCCACTCGCGAGCCGACCCACAGCCATGCAATCGGCTGGGGGCCCCACGCGCTGAGCACGACGAGCGCCTCGAGCGCCAGCACGCCGGCGGCGAGCAGCGCGTCCGCCAGGCGCCGGCGGGCGCCGCCGCGCTCGGGCGGCGTCCGGTAGCGGACGGGCGCCGTCCCGGGGCGGCGCCCGATGAACAGCCCGCCCGTGTCCGTGGGGTCGTTGCGCGGCACCGGGACAGTATGTCGAGGCGCCGGTTCCCGCTGGTACATTTCGCCGTCGAGGAGGTCGCAGATGCCCGCCGTCACCCCTGCAGTCCCGGTCGCTCCCGCCGTCCTCGACGAGCGCGCGCCGCGTCGCGACCAGATCGCCCGGCTCGCGGGTTGAGCAGCTGATGGGCAGGCGGAGCCGCAAGCGCGGCGACGCGATCGTCCGGCCCGTGCCGGCGCCGGCCACCCCGCCCGCGCGCGGCGAGCGCCCGCGCGCGCCCTGGCATCCGCTCCCGCTGGTCGAGCTGAGCGTGCTGATCGGCCTCGGCCTGCTGGTCTGGGGCCTGATTCGGCGCGACGACGACGGCGGCCGCGTGCTGCTGGTGTGCGGGCTGGCACTGGCGTCGTTGGGCGGCCTGGACACCGCGCTGCGCGAGCACTTCGCGGGCTTCAAGCCCCACGCGCTGCTGCTCGCCGCGCTGCCCGCCGTGCTGACCGCCGGCGTGCTGTTCTTCGCCCGCGCGCCGGGGATCGTGATCCCCTTGGCCGGGGCGGTCGTGTTCGCCGCCGCGTTCGCCGGCCTGCGGCGAGCCTTCCGGAGGGGCCACTAGGCTCCACGGCACCGATGGCCACCGACGAGAAGCGCATGCAGCTCCGCGGGCTGCACCACGTGACCGCGATCTGCCGCGACGCCGAGCGGACGATCGTGTTCTACCGCGACGTGATGGGGCTTGCCGTCGTCCACGACGGTCCGTCCGACGACGACCCGGCCTCGCGCCATGTCTGGTTCGGCGCCCAGGACGGGCGCGCCGGGATGCTCGTGTCGTTCATGCAGTACCCCGAGCTGCCGACCGGCGTGGTCGGGGTCGGCTCCACCCACCATTTCGCGTTCGTGGTGGACAGCGTCGAGGAGCACGAGGCCTGGCGCGACTACCTGCGCGGCCGCGGCGTCGAGTGCACCGACGTGTTCGACCGCGGCGCGTTCCGCTCGATCTACATCCGCGATCCCGACGGGCACATCCTCGAGATCGCGACCAGCGGGCCGGGCTTCACCGCCGGCGGTCCGTCCACGTAGGGCGGCCGGACCGCGGCGGTCCTGCTAGCCCTGCGCGGTCCAGCTGACGCCGGCCATCGCGAACGCGTCCATGGCGGCCGCCTCGGCCGTGTCTCCGCTCAGCCGGGCGGCCAGCGCGTGCCGCTGGCGCTCGGTCATCGAGCCGACGGTCTTCGTCTCGGACATCGGGATCGAGGCGAGGAACCGGCGGCAGCGTGTGCGGCCCCAGCGGTGCTGGCTCAGCAGCAGACCCGCGATCGCCATCCTCTCCGCCTCCCAGGGGCAGTCGAGCACGATGTCGCCAACGGTGGTGTCCCCGTCGGCGACCTGCCGCTTGAGCTCAGCCCGAGCCAGGCGGACACGATTAGCCTGGGCGAGCGCGCGCATGTGTTGCGGCGCAGGGGCCGTCGCTGTTGCGTCCATTGATCCTCCCCGCTGCCCGTCGTCGCTGACGGGCATGGTCGTGATTGTGTCGTTGTGCCGGCCCGGGCCTTGGCCCCGGGGAACTCGAGCTGAAGCTGCACCGCCACCCGGACCCTCCTCCGGGCGCCCCGGCGATGCTGCTCGCTCCCTCGCTTCCCGAAGCGCCGAAGCGCTCCACCGGTGGAGCAGGCTAGACACTCGCGGCGCTGAAGATCAACGCCGAGCCAATCGGATCATTCGCAAACAGCGGGGGATTCGTGCACCGCTCGGGCTTGTGCACGAATGGACAAGGAGACGTCCTGCAAACCGCGTCGCAGAGCCGAACTCGTTCTAACGCCCAAAAGTCGGGAAAATGCGGATCAGGCCGCCGGAAGCCGCCCATGCTCGGCCTCGAAGACGGCCTTCACCGAGGCGAAGCGCGCGAGCGCGAGGTCCAGCGTGGCGCGGTCGTGCGTCGCCATCACGCTAGTCCGCAGCAGCGCTCCCGCCGGCGGCACCGCCGGGTGCAGCGCGACGTTGACGAACACGCCGGCGTCATAGAGCGCGCGCCACAACAGCACTGCCTTCCAGGCGTCGCCGACGACCACGGGGACGATCGGCGTCGTCACCGTCGAGCCGTCAGGCAGCGGTTGGGGCTCGACCACGTGGAAGCCGAGCTCGTGCAGCCCGCGGTTGAGGTAGGCGGCGTTCTCGAGCACTCTGGCGAACAGCGGCGGCCCGTCCTCGGAGCGGATCACCTGCAGCGCGGCGAACGCCGCGCCGACCGCCGCGGGCACGGCGGCGGCCGTGAACAGGAACGCGCGCGACGTGATGCGCAGGAAGTCGATCACCTCGTGCGAGCCGGCGATGAAGCCGCCGCATGACGCCAGCGACTTCGAGAACGTGCCCATGCGCAGGTCGACGCCGTCCTCGACGCCGAACAGCTCGGCGGTGCCGGCGCCGCGCGCGCCGAGCACGCCGGCGCCGTGCGCCTCGTCGACCATCAACCGCGCGCCGTGCGCCCGGCACAGCTCGACGATCTGGGGCAGCGGGGCGACGTCGCCCCCCCCCGAGAACACACCGTCGACCACAACAAGCACACCACCGCCGTCTCGCGCCGCCCGCTCGAGCATCTTCTCGAGCTTGTCGAGCCGGTTGTGGCGGAAGGGGCGCAGCTTGGCCCGCGAGAGCAGGCAGCCGTCGAGGATCGACGCGTGGTCCCCGGAGTCGGCGATCACCGTGTCGCCGGGCGAGAGGATCGTCCCGAGCGTGCCGACGTTGGCCTGGTGGCCCGTGGTGAACACGAGCGCGTCCTCGGTGCCCATCCAGTCGGCGATCCCGCGCTCGAGCTGCAGGTGCAGGTCCAGCGTCCCGTTGAGCAGGCGCGAGCCGGTCAGCCCGGTGCCGTAGCGCTCCAGCGCGTCGCGCGCGCCCTGCATGACCCGCGGATCGGCCGTGAGGCCCAGGTAGTTGTTGGAGCCCAGCATGATCCGCTCGGCGCCCTCCATCTCGACCACCGGCGCAGCCGGCGACTCGAGGGTCCTGAAGTACGGGAGCAGGTCCGCCTCGCGGGCGGCGCGCAGCTGCTCGGCGCGCTCGTGGCCCCGTACCTTGCTGAACACGTCGATGGCCGTCGGCATGTACTCTGCCCGCCTCCATGGGGTCGCTCGCGATCCGGCCGGTGCATTCTACGGGCGATCTCCGTCGTTTCATCAGGCTGCCGTTCCGGCTGTACCGCGACGAGCCCAACTGGGTCGCGCCGCTGATCTTCGAGCGCAAGCAGTTCCTGGACCGGCGCAAGAACCCGTTCTTCGCGCATGGCCGCGCCGAGTACTTCCTCGCGCTGCGTGACGGGCGCCCCGTCGGCCGCATCACCGCGCAGGTCGACGACAACTTCCAGTCCTTCCAGGCGAACCGCTGGGGCTGGTTCGGCTTCTTCGAGTGCGAGGAGGACCCGGAGGCGGCCAAGGCGCTCCTCGACCGCGCCGAGCAGTGGCTGCGCGGGCAGAACTGCGACCGGATGGTAGGTCCCGCCGACTTCACCACCAACGACGAGTGCGGCGTACTGCTCGAGGGCCACGAGCGCACCCCGCTGATCCTCTCCCCGTGGACGCACCGCTACTACCCGGTGCTGCTCGAGGGGGCCGGGATGGCCAAGGCGATGGACCTGCTCATGTGGGAGTTGCGCATCTCCGGGCGCGACAACGTCAACCCGACGATCTGGAAGCTTGCCGACCAGGTCGAGCAGCGCCACGGCGTGATCGTGCGCCCGTTTCGCAAGCGCGACATCCACGCGGAGGTCGGCCGCTTCATGGAGGTCTACAACTCCGCCTGGGAGAAGAACTGGGGCTTCGTGCCGCTGACCGAGTCCGAGGTCCGCCACTACGCCTCCCAGCTCAAGCCGTTCCTCGACGAGAACTGGGCCTACATCGCCGAGAAGGACGGCGAGACCGTCGGCGCGGCGCTGACCCTGCCCGACTACAACCAGGTGCTGCTGCACCTGCGCGGCCGGATCCTGCCGTTCGGCTGGGCGAAGTTCCTCTGGTACCGGCGCAAGATCGACCGCGTGCGCGTGTTCGCGCTCGGCGTCAAGCCCGAGTGGCAGCACACCGGGGTGGCGGCGAAGTTCTACGAGCGCCACTTCGACGCCGCCACGCGGACCCCGCAGACCTCGGGCGAGATGGGCTGGATCCTCGAGGTCAACCGGAGCATGAACAAGGCGATGGAGGCGATGGGCGGCGAGATCGTCCGGCGCTTCCGGCTCTACGAGCGCGAACTGGACGGCTAGCCCCACCGAAGTCGAACCGTCCATTCGTTAGGTTTGGCCCATGCGGCGCTCTGAGCTCTTGAGGGACTCCCCACCGATGTTCCAGTCGCCGTGGCTCGACCGCTTCACCCGCGTCCACCCGATCGTGCCGGTGCTGATCTACGCGCCGGCGATCTGCCTGCTGTTCGCGTTCGGCGCCGGCCGAACCGGCCTCTGGAACGCGGTCGCCCTCGTGATGGGCGGGTACGCGGTCTGGACCCTGACCGAGTACTGGCTGCACCGCGTCGTCTTTCACTTCGAGCCCGAGCGCGGGCTCGGCGCGAAGCTGCACTGGATGATCCACGGCGTCCACCACGACCACCCGAACGACCCGCTGCGCCTGGTGATGCCGCCGTCGGCCTCGGTCCCGCTCGCCGCGATCTTCGCCGGCGTGTTCTGGCTCGCGCTCGGCGGGCAATGGTTCACGCCGTTCCTGGCGGGCTTCCTGGCCGGGTACCTGGCCTACGACGTGGTCCACTACCACGTGCACCACCACCGGCCGCGGACCCGCGTCGGACGGCGGCTGCGCGAACTGCACATGCGCCACCACTTCCAGGACGACGAGCGCGGGTTCGGGGTCAGCGCCCCGTACTGGGATCACGTCTTCGGGACGCCGCCGGTGAAGCGGCCACGTTGAAGCCGTCCCGCCGGCCCGTCATGCTGGGTGGCCGAGTGAGCAGCGAGCCCGACATCGACAGCGAGGGCGAGGACGGCGAGATCGTCGACGGCCTTCCGGTCCCGGTCGAGCGCGCGCCCGTCGCCGAGCCCCTACGCCCGACGCAGGTTCCGGCCGTCCAGGCCGCCGCGCTCGCGGCCACGGGCTTCGTCGCGGGCGCCGCGACCGTGGCAGTGGTCGCCAGGAGGCGTGCGCGGCCGTCGCGGCGGCGGCGCAAGAAGAAGGGCCCATTCGGCGAGATCGTCGGATCGAACTCGTTCCTGGTCGACGTGCATCTCGTACGGCGCGACTGAGGGCATCTCCGCCGGCGTGAGCGTGAGCGCCGGCGTCTACTGCGCCAGGTAGGGGGCCGGGCCCGGAGCCGTAGCGGCGAACGTCCATCAGTCCCCCCCATAGGCAGGGAAGATGGACGTTCGGTGCTCGAAGGGGCGCCGCGGCACCCGGACCCACCCCTCGATGCCCGCCGTAAGCGGCGGCGCTACATCACCGTCGCACGGTGAACGCGGCATCCACCGCCGCGTCCCGCCGCCGCGGCCGGTAGTACTGCAAGCGTGCCCGAGCTCCGCGTCGAAGTCCGGCCCCCGTGGCCCTTCCGCCTGCGGGACGGCTCGGCCGACGGGCTGCTGCGGCGCAAGGGCACGTCGCTCCAGCGGCTGCTGCACCGCGACGGCGCGCCCGTGCACGTCGCCGTCATCCAGGCTGCACCCGACCGCGTCATCTTCGGCGCGCGGGCGCGCTCGGAGCCCGACGCGATGTGGGGCATCCGTCGCCTGCGCTTCGCCACGGGCGTCGACGAGGACCTGCGCGCGTTCCACGACGCGTTTCGCGACGACCCCGTGATCGGGCGCGCGGTGCGGGCCGCGCCGGAGCTGCGCCCGCGGCGCGCGTCGCTGCCGTGGGAGTCGCTCGCCGCGGCCGTGACCGAGCAGCTGATCGAGTTCGACCGCGCGATCGCGATCCAGCGGCGCATGATCGCCGCGTGGGGAGCGCGCTGCCCGCGCACCGGACTGCGCGACGCGCCGACTCCCGCGGCGCTGGCGGGCGCGGCGCCCGCCGAGCTCACCGCGATGGAC
>JBPCNM010000083.1:0-6033 GCA_051001255.1 Solirubrobacteraceae bacterium | reverse complement strand
CGGTCGGCGGCCGAGATGCCGGTCGTGACGCCCTCGCGCGCCTCGATCGAGACCGTGAACGCGGTCTCGAACGCCGACTCGTTCTTGGCCGCCATCAAATCGAGGCCGAGCTCGTCGCAGCGCTCGGGCGTGAGCGCGAGGCAGATCAGCCCGCGCCCCTCGCGCGCCATGAAGTTGATCGCATCGGGCGTCGCGAACTCGGCCGCGATCGTGAGGTCGCCCTCGTTCTCGCGGTCCTCGTCGTCGCAGACGATCACCATCCGCCCGGCGATGATGTCCTCGATCGCCTCCTCGATCGTGGAGAACGGCCCGCTCACCGCGCCACCAGCTTCGCGACGTACTTCGCGACCACGTCGACCTCCAGGTTGACCGGGGCGCCGGGCGCGGCCGCGCCCAGCGTCGTGCGCTCGAGCGTCTCGGGGATCAGCGACACGGAGAACCAGTCCTCCCCCACGCCGACCACGGTGAGCGAGACGCCGTTGACCGCGATCGAGCCCTTCTCGACCACGTAGCGCAGCAGCTCGGCCGGCGCCGCGACCGTCACTACGCGGGCGAAGCCCTCCCCGCGCACGGCACGGACCGCGCCGAGGCCGTCGACGTGGCCCTGCACGATGTGCCCGCCCATGCGATCCGATGCGCGCAGCGCCAGCTCGAGGTTGACCGCGGAGCCGTCCGCGGCCGCGGCGAGCGACGAGCGCCGCAGTGTCTCGTGCATCACCTCGGCCCGGAAGTGGCCGTCGGCGATCGCGGTGGCGGTCAGGCAGACGCCGTCGACGGCGACCGAGTCGCCCTCGGCGATCTCGCCCGCGAGCCGCGTGCGCACGCCGAGCGTCACGCCGTCGGCGGTAGCGTCCACCGCCGTCACCCGCCCGAGGTCCTGGACCAGCCCGGTGAAGACCTCTACCACTCCCTCAGGCGCGCGGAGATGAGCACGTCGTCGGCGATCCGCTCGACGTCGAAGGCGAGCGCGCGCGTGGCCTCGGCGATCCGTTCGACGCCCTCGCCCTCGAGCGGATCGCGCGCGTTGGAGCCGCCGACCACGACGGGGGCCAGGAACAGCCGCAGCTCGTCGAGCTCACCGGCGTCCAGGAACGCGCCCGCGAGCCTGGGCCCGCCCTCGAGCAGGATCGACGTGATGTCGGTCGCGCCGAGCTGGTCGAGCGCGGAGCGCACGCGCGCCGGCTCGTTCTCGCCGGTCGCGACGATCACCTCGGCGCCGGCAGCCTCGAGCGCGTCTGTCTGCAGGCGCGAGGCGGCGCGACCCACCGCCACGGTGAGCGGCAGCTCGGGCGCGCCGCGTACGAGCTGGGAGTCCAGCGGCAGGCGTCCCTCGGAGTCGAACACGACCCGCCGCGGCTGGCGCCGGACCCCGGCGATGCGCGCGTTGAGCTGTGGATCGTCGGCCAGCGCGGTGCCGATCCCGACCACGACCGCGTCGCGCTCGGCGCGCCAGTGGTGCGAGAGCAGGCGCGCCTCCTCGCCGGAGATCCACTTCGAGTCGCCGGTGCGCGTCGCGACCTTGCCGTCGAGCGTCATCGCGGACTTGAGCAGGACGTGCGGGCGCCCGACGCGCGCGTGCTTGCGGAACGCCTGGTTGACCAGCCGGGCGCGGAACGCCGGCTCGCCGTCGGCCACGACGACCTCGACGCCCTCGTCGCGCAGGATGCCGAGGCCGCGGCCGGAGGCCTTCTCGGTCGGGTCGTCGGACGCGACCACGACGCGGGCGATGCCGGCGTCGAGGATCGCGTCGGTGCACGGCGGCGTGTGACCGTGATGGCAGCACGGCTCGAGCGACACGTACAGCGTCGCCCCGCGCGGGTCGGCGGAGCAGGCGGCGAGCGCGGCGCGCTCGGCGTGCGCTTCCCCGTAGGCGGCGTGGAAGCCCTCCCCGAGCGTCCTCCCGTCGCGCACGACCACCGCGCCGACCAGCGGGTTCGGGCTGACGTTGCCGCGCCCGTTCTCGGCCAGCGCGATCGCGCGCGAGAGGTGGCTGAGGTCGGTGGTCACGGAGATCGGCATGCCGGCCAGACTCAGGATACGGGCGCAGCGTCAGCGGCAGCGCGCGTAGGCGGCCCAGCGCGGGTTGCGCCCGGTCCGCTCGAAGCCCGGCAGCGGGCGGTTCGACCACGGCTTGCGCGCCGATGACCTCGGGCCGGCGCTCGTGGCCCGCGCGGCGCTGGGCTCGAAGTTGAACGTGGCGCCGATGAGCAGCAGTCCGCCGCGCGGGCGGCGGCGCTGGGCGATCGAGGCCTCCAGCGCGTCCTTGGCCAGGCCGGTCCGGTAGCGGATCACGGGGATCGCCGAGTGCGTCGGCACCGTGATCGGCCGGCACGACTGGAGCGCTCCGACGACCCGCGGCGCGTCGAGGATCCGCTCGAGCCCCTCGCTCTGCGCCTCGATGAAGCCGGCCTGGTCGGCGAGCCGGGAGAAGTCGTCGACGACGAACGAGGAGCGCCAGCCGATCACGAGCACCGACACGACGGCGATCCCGATCGCCACCCGGCGCGGCGTGCGCCCCTCGACCAGCGTCCAGCCGCCGAGCGCAACCGCGACGCACAGCGAGAGCAGCAGCGAGGGGATCGTCAGGTAACGCGGGATCACCGAGAGCCCGGCGGCCGCGATGATCAGGAACGTCGCCACGCCGAGGCCGCCGAGCGCGAGCGGCAGCGCCGCCCGGCGGCGCATGATCCAGACCGCCAGCACCAAGCCGAGCCCGCCGACGCCGACGGTGACGATGCGGTCGTTGCCGCCGGAGTAGGACGGCACGTGCACGATCGCGTCGAGCAGCCCGCGGTTGCGGCCGAACTCGCCCGACACGGCCCGCGTGGAGGTGAGCGAGTAAAGCGGCTCCCCGGTCACGACGAGGTCGGCCGCCATCCAGATCAGCGGCGCGGCCACGACGAGCAGCGCGTACCGGATCAGCAGCGGACGCGGCGCCTGCGGCGCCAGCCAGAGCCAGTAGACGCCGCCCAGCAGCCATGCCTCCGGACGCAGCAGCCCGGCGAGGCACAGCAGCACGAGCACCGGCCAGCCGCGGCGGGGGCGGCGCAGCTCGAGCAGCGCGGCGCCGAAGATCAGCAGGTAGAACGGCAGGTCGAACATCGCCCGCAGCGCCAGCAGCGCGATGTCGGCGCGCGTGAGCATGACCGCGAGCGCGATCAGCGCGATCAGCCGGCCCAGCAGCCGCTCGGTGAACTGGTGCAGGACGGCGAGGAAGCCGACGTACCCGAGCAGCGACACGAGTACGAGGATGCGGTCGCTCGCCGTGCCGAACGGGGCCATCACCCAGCCCACGAGCGTGGCCAGCGGATGCGGCGTGGGCGTGCGGAACACGTCGTAGTCGGGCAGCTGCCACCGCGCGAGCTCCTGGCCCCATACGAGCGTGTAGTAGGTGTCGTAGTTCGGATAGGTCTGGAAGACCACGAACACCGCCAGCACGACCAGCACGGCGGCCGCGACCAGCGCCCAGCCGACGCGCGGGGTCCAGCGCGCCGCGACGCGCTCGGCGAGCGGCACGCGCGGAGTCGGGCCGCGTGGGCCTGTCCGCGGCGAGCGGGGATCGGTCACGGACATGCGAGCGACGGTCAGCCTACCCTCGGCGTGCAGCCGCGCAGGCGGTGGATCTCCACCACCGGGCCCGGCCACTCGAACGCGCGCGGCTGGTAGTTGAACGACTTGTCGTAGGAGAACCGCACCGGCTCGGCGCCCTCGGCGTAGGGCGAGAACGTCACGGTGGCCGCGCTCGCCGCGTCCAGCGCACGGTAGTAGGTGCGCGAGCTGCGCAGGCCGGCCTTCAGGCCACGGTCCTTCTGGTGGCTGCCGACCACGACCCAGCAGTAGCCCTGCCGGCGGTAGCGCTCGATCCGGCGCGCGCGCAGCCGCTTCTCGTAGGCCTGGTAGGGCCGCTGGACCGGGTAGCGCTCGAAGCGCCGGCGCCCGCTGTAGGGGCCGTCGAGGTAGCCCGCCGGGACGAACGGCTCGAGCACGACGCGGGCGCCGTCGGGCACGTTGGCGTCGAGCCAGCGCCGCGCCTGCTCGCGCGTGTCGTCGCGGCCGAGCACGGTGCCGAGGTGGACGCTGGCCAGCAGCCCCGGCGCGCACACGAGCGCGGCGAGCCCGGCCACGAGCGCGCCGGCCGGTGCCCGCGCGACCCGCCCGGCAACGGCCTGCGCGAGCGCCACCACGCCGCAGCCGCACAGCACGCACCGCGCCGGGTAGGCCGGCAGCAGCCAGCGAGCGAAGAAGCGCGCCTGCCCGCCGAGGAACAGGTAGAGGAAGAGCGGGAACGCGATCACCAGCAGCGCGCGCCGCCAGTCGCTGCGCAGCGCGGCGATCGCGCCCCCGACCGCCGCGGCGAGCGGCAGCCACCCGAAGCCCCAGCCGAGCGTGCCGACGTAGTAGAACCAGCCGCGCACCTCGTCCTGGCCCAGCTTGCCCGTGTCGGCCTGGCGCGACTGGCCGCCGATCTGCCCGCGCGCCTCCGCGTGGTTGAGGATCGCGTAGGGGTTCAGCACGGCGAACGCCGCCAGGAACGCCGCTCCCGCGACCGCCAGCCCGGCGGCGACGCGCCAGACCTCGGCGCGGTCGCGGTGGATCCGCAGGCCGGCCGCCACGGCGACGCTCAGCAGCATCGCCCCCGCGGTGTACTTCGTCGCCGTCGCGACGCCGATCGCCGCGCCCGCCAGCGCCCAGTCCGCCCAGCGCCCGCGCTCGTAGACCAGCAGCGCCCCGACCAGGCCGACGGTGACGGGCGCGAGCGTGACGACGTCGTTGAGCGCATGCTTGGAATAGAAGACCGGCAGGAACGCGACGGCCATCAGGGCGGCGGCGACGAGCCCGACGCGGCGCTCGTAGAAGCGGGCGCCCGCCCAGTAGGTGAACCCGACGACCAGCGTGCCGACAAGCGCGACCGCGACCCGCGCCGCGATGAACGCCGCGTCCGGGTCGGTCGCGAAGCTGCGGGCGAGCCCGCGGCCGCCGCCGCCGAACGGGAACCCGGCGGTGAAGCGCAGCTTGAACACGAGGTGGAGCAGGTAGGTGAGCGCCGGCGGGTTCTCGTAGTAGCCCGGGTCCAGGCCGCCACGGAACATCGCGATCGCCCTGGGCACGAAGTGCTCGGCCTCGTCGGCGTTGAACGCGAACGGGAGCCCGTGATCGAGGTGCCACAGGCGCAGGCCCAGCGCTCCCAGCAGGATCGCGCCGAGCAGCAGGCCGGTCGTGCGCCGGCCGGGCGACGGCTGCGGCGGCGGACCCTGGGGCCTCAGGCGATCGGGCGCGTCGGGGCCGGTGGCCTGAGCGGTCACGTGGCCGGCGTCCGCGAGCCGTAGCCCTGCTCGCAGCCGCGCAGCCGGCGGACCTGCACGGCGGGCCCGGGCCGTGCGTACGCCGGCGAGTAGTAGCTGTAGGACAGGTCGAAGCTGAACGGCGGCGCCTCCGCGTCGGCCCGGTACGGGCTGACCGCGTAGACGAGGTCGGACTCCCGCTCCAGGCGCCGGTAGTAGGCGAGCGCGTCGCGATCCCCGGCCGCCTCGGCGCGCCCGCGGATCAGGTCGAACGTCATCACGACGCAGTAGCCCTCCGCGCGGTAGCGGTCGATCACCGCCGGGCGCAGGGTGCGTCCGTACTCGACGTGGGCCTCCTGGCTGTCGCGGATCACCTCGTTGACGAACTGCGCGCGGTCGCGCCGCTGCGGCCGGCCGTCGATCACCGGGAAGTAGTAGCGCTCGGGAACGGCGGGCTCGATGATGATCCGCAGCGCGCGCGGATGGTTGGCGGCGAGCCATTCACGCGCGATCACGCGCGTGTCGCGCTGGCCGAGCACGGCCATCGAGCGCGCGTCGGCCGCCAGCGGCTGCCACAGCAGGATCGCACACCCGACCGCGAGCGCCGGCAGCTCGAGCCGCGGTGTCCGCGCCCGCACCGCCGTCGCCGCCCTCGCGACCGCGTAGCCCGCCAGCAGCGCCAACACCGGGTAGGCCGGCAGCAGCCAGCGGCCGAAGAAGCGCGACTGCACGCTCAGGTAGAGGTAGAGGG
>JBPCNM010000082.1:0-3524 GCA_051001255.1 Solirubrobacteraceae bacterium | reverse complement strand
GTACTGGACCGTGGAGGCGAGCTGGAAGCGCGAGCGGGTCTTCGGGTCGGTGGCGACGTAGGCGGCGGGGGGATAGTCGCTCAGCGCGGCGTCGGCGCGGCCCGTGCGCAGCTGGACGAGCGCGTCGGAGTTGGTGTCGTAGGTCTTGACCACGATCGGATGCCGGCCGCAGCGCTTCTGCGACCGCGCGAGGAGATCGACCTGCGTGGTGGCCTTCTCCACCGCGACGGTCTGGTCGCAGAGCCCGGCGAGGTCGGTGATGCCGCTCGGATTGCCGCGCTGCACGACGATCGCGGTTCCGGCCGAGAGGTAGTTGACGAAGTCGACCTTGCGCTCACGCTCGCGCGTGTCGGTCATCGCGCTCATGATCGCGTCGGTGCGCTGGTGGACGACGTCTGACGGCAGCTCGGAGAACGTCCCTTGCGCGAAGCGCACCTCGACGCCCCGCGCCGCGCGACGACGCGCAGCAGCTCGTCACCGGCATGGTGACCAAGCGTGTCGTTGACCTCCTTGAAGCGGTCGAGGTCCGCCAGGACGATGGCGCCCCGATCCCCGGCTTCCGCCCCGCGCAGGATGCGCTCGGCGGTGATGCGGAACCACTCGCGGTTCGGCAGTTCGGTGAGCGGGTCGTGCAGTGCCTGATGCTCGCGGTCTGCGGCGTGGCGGCGCAGGCGCCGCGTGCTCGACCAGGAGATGAGGGCCAGCACGGGATACAGCCCTGCCAGGGCGCCCGCCATTCGCAGGTACGCGTGGTGCAGTTGCGCCTGGAGCTTGGCGGCGATCGCCGCGTAGGGCAGGTAGAGCTCGAGCACCCCGGTCGCCTGGCCGCTGGCGTTGGGGACGATCGGCTGCAGGACACGGATGACCGGCACGGAGCCGCCGGTCGGGTCGGGCACGATCGCGACATGCCGGCCGCCATTCGCCGCCGTGCGAAAGGGGACCTCGGTGGCGGGCAGCGCCCCGGTGGTGGCGCCGTCGTCGGAGAAGACGGTGGCACCGGTGAAGCTGCGCAGGCGCAGGCGGACCACCGAGCCCGAGAAGATGGCCAGCTCCGTCGCGTCGAGCAGGCTCTGGCGCTCGCGCGCCTTCAGGCCCTTCCCGAGCTCGTGGCTGCCGAGCACCGGCGCGATCGCCATCTCCTCGATCACCGCCGCTTGCGCGCGCCCCTGCGCGAGCGCGCGGTCGAGCGTCTCGTGCCGGTAGCCGCGGGAGAGCACGAGGCCAAGCGCCAGGACCGGGACGAGGCTGGCGATCGCGTAGATCAGGAACAGCCGGGAGCCGGGCTCGCGATCGGTCCGCGTGACACTCGCATTCCACGATTATCGGCCGCGGGAGCGCAGGGATGAGGTCGGCCGAGCGCTTCCTAGTCGATGAGGCGCTGTTCCATCCGCCAGATGGCCAGGCGCCACATGATCACGCCGAACGCGAGCAGCGCCCCGGCGTGCCCGAGGTCCGACCAGCCCTCGAACCCGAACGCGGCGTGGCGGACGAGCTGGACGAGGTGGTAGAGCGGGTTGACCTGCGCCAGCGTCTGCGCCCACTGCGGCAGCTGGTCGAGCGGGAAGAACGTGCCCGCGACGAGGAACAGCGGCGTGAGGACCGCGCTGATGATGTAGTTGAAGTTCTCGATCGACGTCGCGATCGCCGCCGCCAGGATCCCGAAGCACGCCCAACCGAAGCCGGCGAGGAAGCCGAACACCGGCACGAGCAGCATCCCGGCGTTCGGGTCCAGGCCGAACACCATCGCCACCAGCAGCGGCACGCAGCCGTAGACGCCGGCGCGCGTGGCGATCCACAGCACCTCGGCGGTGACCAGCTCCTCGGTGTCCACCGGCGCGGCCAGCACGGCGTCGTAGGTGCGCTGGAACTTGTACTTGATGAACGTGCCGAACATCGCGGCGAACGCCGACGAGAACAGCACCGCGGTCGCGACCGTGCCGGTGCCGACGAACTCGACGTAGTCGTAGCCGCCCACCGTGGACACCAGCGAGCCGAAGCCGAACCCGAACGCGACCAGGTAGATCGTCGGCTCGACCGTCGCGGAGAACGTGGTCGAGCGCCAGTAGGAGGAGAAGTTGATCATCTCGCGCATCAGCACGCCCAACAAGGCCGGCCGCTCGAGCCGGCGCAGCCGCGCGCTCCGCGGCGCCTCGACGCTCACGAGCCCGCTCCGCGTGCGCAGCGCAGCACGGATCGAGGTGTCGAGCCGGTCCAGGTCGTCATTCGAGGCGCTCACCGGTCAGGAGCACGAACACGTCCTCGAGGTTCGCCGGCCGGCGCTCGCCCTCCGGTGCGTCGCCGTTGAGCCGCAGCACCGCCACCGACGTGCCGGTACGGCGCGTGGCCAGCCCGGCGGCGTGCGCCTGCGCCTCGACCTCGGCCAGCTTCGCCGGGCCGCCGTAGACCTCCACGGCCTCGTGACCGGCATGCTCCACGATCAGGTCGCGCGGCGGGCCCATCGCCACGGCGCTGCCATGCGACATGATCGTCACCGAGTCCGCGAGCCGCTCGGCCTCCTCGATGTAGTGCGTCGACATCAGGATCGAGGTGCCCTCCGAGCGCAGCCGGTCGATCAGCGCCCACAGCTCCTGGCGCACCTGCGGATCCAGGCCCACGGTCGGCTCGTCGAGCAGCACCAGACGCGGCCGGTGCACGAGCGCGCGGGCGATCAGCAGGCGCCGGCGCATGCCGCCCGAGAGCCGGTCCACCCGCGTGTCGCGCCGGTCGCCGAGGTTGGCGATCGTCAGCGCGCGCTCGACCGCCGGGCGGCGCTCGCGCCGGCCCAGGCGGTACAGGTACGCGAACACGACGAGGTTCTGCTCGACGGTCAGCGTCACGTCGAGGTTGTCGAGCTGCGGCACGACGCCGCACTCCGCGCGCGCCTGCTTGGACTCGCGGGGCAGCGTGAAGCCGAGCACGCTCAGCTCGCCCTCGTCGGCGATCGCCTGCGCCGTGAGCAGCTTCATCGTCGTCGACTTGCCCGCCCCGTTGGGACCGAGCAGGCCGACGCACGTGCCCTCGGGCAGGTCGAGGTCGAGCCGGTCGACGGCGGTGATCGCTCCGTAGCGCTTGACGACGCCGCGCAGCTGGATGGCAAGTGGAGCGGACATCGGCGGCACGAAGCATGACCGATCCGCGCCTCGCCCGCTGCGAACCTGGAGAGTGCCTGGGCACTCTTTGGGTCGGCAGCGGAATCGCGTGCCCGGCCGCGAAGATGCCGTCGGGGTCCCACTCCGCGCGCACCGCCTGCAGGCGCGCCCAGGTCGCCGGGGCGTAGGCGCCACGCAGCCGCGCCGGGTCGGCGTCCATTGCATTCCCGGCGGACCCGCGGTCAGGCCGCGAGCGCGAGCCGGGGCGCGACGGCCGCCGCCGCAAGCCCGGCGAACAACGCGAGCTGCTCGGGCCGCGCGACCATCGTCTCGGCGTGCCACTGCACCCCGAGGAAGAACGGGCGCGCGGGATCCTCGATCGCCTCGACCGTGCCGTCCGGCGCGGGCGGGCCAGCGAGAAACGCAGGGGCCAAG
>JBPCNM010000081.1:0-4171 GCA_051001255.1 Solirubrobacteraceae bacterium | reverse complement strand
CCGTCGTTGTCGCCGATCGCGACGGTGCCGGAGGCGAACGAGTTGCCCGTGTTCGACGTCGTCGCCGAGAAGGCAGAATAGGCGCCGAACGCCGCGACACCGGCGAGGAGGCCGGCGATCAGGACGGTCAAGCTGATCTTGCGGATCGTGGTCATGGTCTTTCCCCTTGTCAGGCTGTGAACCGATGATCGACCCGCATGGCGCCGACTTGAGCCAAGATGTCCGCGCCCGGGCTCTTCGAAGCAGTCGGAGCCGTCCGCCGCGGCTCCGGCAGCTCACGCCGCGGTGTAGCCCCCGTCGACGGCGATGGACGCGCCGGTGATGTGCGCCGATTCGTCGGCGGCGAGGAACGCCACGGCGGCGGCCACCTCTTCCGGCTCCCCGAACCGCTTCTGAGGTATCCCGGCGACGGCGTCCGCCTCGGCCGCGACGGGGTCGGCCTGCTCGGCGAGCCACGCCTGCATCAGCGGCGTGCCCGTGAACCCCGGTGCCACGGCGTTGACCCGCACGCCTTGCGGCGCGAGCTCGACGGCCGCCCCGCGGGTGAGCGCGAGCAGTGCTCCCTTGGAAGCGCCGTAGAGCGTCATGGTCGGCACGCCGACGGATGCGAGGCGCGACGTGACGTTGACGATGCTGCCGCCGCCGCGGTCGGCCATCGCCCGACCGGCGGCCTGCAGCATCCACAGCGCCCCGAAGAAGTTCGTCTCGAACACCGCTCGGATCTCCTGCGGATCGGTGCTCAGCAGCGGGCCCGTGTGGTCGAGCCCCGCGTTGTTGACGAGCACGTGCGGGCCGTGCCGCTCGGCCGCAGCGTCGACGGCACGCCGCGCGGTGTCTCGATCGGCGACGCTCCCCGCGACGAAGTGCGAGCGGCCGTCGCCGCCGAGCGCTTCGACGAGCTGCGCCCCGCGCTCTGCCTGCCGCCCTACGGCGACGACCACCGCCCCCTCCTCGACGAACCGGCGGGAGATCGCCGCTCCGATGCCCGCGGTGGCGCCGGTGACGATCGCCACCTTGCCCTCCAACCGCCTCACGCCGTCTGCCGGTGATCTCCGCCGACGAGGACCGACGGCCGGCCCTCCATGAGCTCCTCCGCCGTCTCGTCGAGCGCGACGCGCAGCACTTCGGCGAGCAGGGTGAGCTCCTCGGCGTCGATCACGAAGGGGGGTGAGATCTGCAGCGTCTGGCCGACGAGGTTGCGCACCAGCACCCCCCGGGCCCGTGCCCTGCGCACGACGCGCTCGACGAGGTCGGGCGCCGCCGCACGCGCGGCGGCGTCGAGCTCCACGCCGGCGAGCAGGCCGACGGTGCGAACGTCGGCGACGAGCGGATGCCCGGCGAGCGGCCGCAGGGCATCGGCCAGCACGGGCTCGAGCATGCGGACGCGCTCATAGAGCGCCTCGCGCTCGAGCACGTCGAGATTGGCCAGCGCCACGGCGCACGCCGTTGCGTGTCCGGAGTACGTGTAGCCGTGACGCACGGGCCCGGCGTCGGCGTGCCACAGCACGTCGCGCACGCGCGCGCCGCTGAGGACGACGCCGAGCGGCGCGTAGCCGGAGGAGATGCCCTTGGCCGCGCACAGCAGGTCGGGAGCGATCCCGTAGCGCTCGCACGCGAACGCCGTCCCGAGCCGCCCGAAGCCCGTGACCACCTCGTCGACGATCAGCAGGACGTCGTGCTCGCGACAGAGCGCCTGGACCCGCTCCCAGTAGCCGGGCGCCGGCGGGTGCACGCCACCGGCCCCGAGCACGGGCTCGCCGATGAAGCCCGCGACGGCGTCGCTGTGCCGCTCAAGGGCGTCGGCCAGCGCATCGGCGCTGTCGGCCTCGACGTGCACCACCTCCTCGACGAGCGGGCCCCAGCCCGCCCGGTTCGGGGCGATGCCCGCGAGGCTCGTCCCGAAGGCGGCCATGCCGTGATAGGCGCCGTCACGGGCGATGACGATCCGGCGCTGCTCCTCGCCGCGGACGTGCCAGTAGCGGCGGGCGAGCTTGGCCGCGGTGTCGATCGCCTCCGAGCCGCCGCTGGTGAAGAAGGCCGCGGAGCCCGGGCCGGTCGGCGCGATGAGCGCGAGCCGCCGTGCCAGCTCGAGGGCCGGCTCGTTGGCGAAGACGTCGAAGGTGTGGTAAGCCGCCAGCTTGCGCATTTGCGCGGCGGCGGCATCGGCGAGCTCGCTGCGGCCATGCCCGACGTTGCAGAACCACAGCGCGGCGCTGGCGTCGAGGTAGCGGCGCCCTTCGGCGTCGGTGACCCAGCTCCCCTCGCCGCTGACGAGCGTCAACTCCTCGCTGGGGACGCGAGCCATGTCGGCGAACGGATGCCATAGGTGCTGGTCGGTCATGCGGCCTCCTGCGCAGCGTTGCGAGGTCACATTGAAGCCCGCGGCCTGCAAGCAGGACAGCAACACACTGTCGAGCGCGAGCGGCTCGCTCTGCCACAGCCTGTGCCTGGCGGGGCCGGGGAACCGCGGGATGCTGGAGGGGTGGCGAAGGCGACGGTCATCGATGCCATCCGCGGCCAGCGTCCCGGGGGCGCTCCCGCCGCCCTGCCGTTCGCGGCGCGCGCTGCGCTCATACCCGGCTCGGTGATCGACGCGAGCACGAGCCTGCTCCAGGACCAGAGCCACGACGTCGTCCGCTTCGCGATGGGCAGCCCCGCCCCCGAGGCGATCCCGGCCGCTGCGTTCGACGACCTCGCGCGCATCGCCCTGGGCGCCGGCGCCAGCGACGCGTACGACTACGGGCCCACCGAGGGCGAGGCGGGACTGCGCTCGGCTCTGCTCGCCTTCCTCGCTCAGCAGGGAACCCCCACGTCCGACGAGCGCCTGCTGATCACCGCCGGCGGCATGCAGGGGCTCGACCTCACATGCAAGCTGTTCGTCGAGCGGGGCGATCTAGTCGCCGTCGAGTCACCCACCTACACGAACGGCACGGCGGTCATCCGCTCCTACGAGGGCGAGCTGCTCGAGGTGCCCGTGGATGACGACGGCATGGTCGTCGAGGCGCTGCCCGAGCTCGTCGCGACCGCCGGCCGGACGCCGAAGGCGATCTACGTCATCCCCAACTCCCAGAACCCGAGCGGGACCACCCTCTCGCTCGCGCGCCGCCGGCTCCTCCTCGACCTCGCCGCGCGCTGGGGAGCCATGATCATCGAGGACGATCCGTACGGCCTGCTCCGCTTCGAGGCGCCTCCCCTCCCCAGCCTCGCCGAGCTCAGCGGCCACGACGCCCATGTGGTGGGCGTCTACACGTTCTCCAAGATCGTCGCCCCGGGCCTGCGCGTCGGCTGGGTCGTCGCCGACCCGCTGATCGTCGCGCGGATGATCGACGCCAAGCAGGGCATGGACACGTGCACCAACGTTCCCGCCCAACGGGTGCTGGAGCTCTTCCTCGAGCGGGGCGGCATGGACGATCACCTGGCCGGCCTGCGCGCCGAATATGGCCGGCGCAAGCACGCGATGCAGGCGGCCCTGCGCGAGCACTTCGGTTCCGCGGTCGGGTTCACCGACCCCGACGGCGGCTTCTTCCTCTGGCTCGAGCTGCCCGAGGGCGTCCACACCGGCGAGCTCTTCCCCGTCGCCCTGCGGGCGGGCGTCGCGTACATCCCCGGACCGGCGTTCTCGTCGACCGGTCGCTTCGCCAATCAGCTCCGCCTGTGCTTCGCCTCGACCGGGCCGGAGCGGATCGGGGAAGGCGTGCGCCGCCTGCGCCGCGCCGTCGAGGAGCTCTACGGCCCCGACTGGGCTTGAGAGGCGCAGGCGCGCTTGCCCACCGCGCCCATCGCTCTGCCTCCTGTCCGTACCGACGGCGAGCTGTCGCTCGAGTCCGCGCTGCGCCGGCGGCGCTCGGTTCGCGGGTTCTCCCCGCGACCGCTCACGCTCACTGACGTCGGCCAGCTGCTGTGGGCGGGCCAGGGCGTCACGGGCGCCGGTGCGCGCCAGCGGACGGTGCCCTCGGCGGGCGGGCGCGGATGGCTGTCGCTGCAGGTCTGCGCGGGCGACGTCGAGGAGCTCGCGCCCGGCGGATATGGATACGAGCCGACCCGGCACGAGCTCCGCCGCGGTGTGGAGGGGGACCAGCGCGCCTCGATCGAGGCGCACACCATCGACGACTTCCCGTGGCTTCCCGCGGCGCCCCTGATCCTCGTGGTCGCCGGTGCCATCGCACCGACT
>JBPCNM010000080.1:0-5045 GCA_051001255.1 Solirubrobacteraceae bacterium | reverse complement strand
CGCATCTCCCGTTCGGCGGCAACGGGAAGTCCGGCAACGGCTCGCGCCAGTCGGGCATCTGGGTGCTCGACCAGTTCACCCGCTGGCAGTCGATGAACTGGGACTACGCCGGGAAGCTCCAGAAGGCACAGATGGACATCATGGAGAGCGAGGCGATCACCGACTTCCGGCTGGAGGAGCGGGCGTTCTGAGGTGGCGGCTGGGAGACCTGCACGAGCGCGCTCCCGATCCGCCAGACGTCGCCGATCCGCGTCCCGTCCTCGAGCGCTCCCTCGGAGGTGATGTTCTCGCCGAACGCCGGCTCGATCCGCGCCGCCCAGTGCGCATAGTGCTCGCGCGGGTAGAGGCAGAGCGCGCGGTCCGGGCCGCCGTGGCCGGGGCTGACCTGCTCGTCGCCCGCGAGCCCGTCCGGCTCGACCCGGACGCGCCCCGTGACCGGCGACTTGGCGATCGCGGTCCGCACCGTGCCGGCGCTCGTGACGAGCGAGCCGGCGCGGCCGGCGTAGAGGGCGAGCACGCTTGGCACCGGCTCCGAGCCTACAAGCCGCTGGCAGGGTCGGCGCGGTGGCGCTCACGCCTGCGGCGGACCTGCGCGACCGTGGCGACCGGATGGCCGTCGACCCCATGGGCGCCGTGACGTGAGCCCGCACGCGATCGCGCCCGACGACATCGTCCGCACGGCGGCGGAGGCGGGCGCGCATGCGCGCCCGCCGCTGCTGGTGCTCGAGCCGCTGCTCGGCTTCCTCGACGCCCGCGGGCTCGGGGAGGGCGAGCCGGAGATCGTGCCGATCGGCGAGGGGCACTCCAACGTCACCTACGCGCTGCGCCGCGGAGACGCCGAGCTGGTCGTCCGGCGCCCGCCGCGCGGCCCGCTCCCGCCCAGCACCCACGACGTGCTGCGCGAGGCCCGGGTGCTGCGCGCGCTGGAGGGCCGCGCCCCGGTCCCGCGCGTGCTGGCCGTGTGCGACGACGCCGCGCTGATCGGCGCGCCGTTCTACGTGATGGAGCGGATCGAGGGCGAGGTCGTGACCGACGCGGTGCCCGCCGCGCTGGACACTGAGGCCGAGCGCCGGCGCATGGGCGGGGAGCTGATCGACGCGCTCGTCACCCTGCACGGCGTGGACTGGCGCGCTGCGGGGCTGGAGGGCTTCGGCAGGCCCGAGGGCTACCTGGAGCGCCAGCTCAAGCGCTTCGGCGGGCTGTGGGAGCGCAACCGCACGCGCGAGCTGCCGGCGGTCGAGCGCGTCGGGCGCTGGCTCGGCGATCACCTCCCGCAGTCGCCGCCGGCCACGATCGTGCACGGCGACTACCGGCTCGGCAACCTGATGTACGCGGCGGCCGCCCCCACCCGCGTCGTCGCGGTCTTCGACTGGGAGATGTCCACGATCGGCGACCCGCTCGCCGACCTCGGCTACCTGTGCACGTTCTGGGTCGGGCGCGACGACCCGCCGGCCGGGATCTTCGAGCAGCACGCGGTGACGCGGCAGCCCGGCTTCCCGACCCGCGACGAGCTGGTCGCCCGCTACGAGGAGCGCTCGGGCCGCTCGATGGGCGACATCCGCTGGTACCAGGCGCTCGCGCTGTGGAAGATCATCGTGTTCATGGAGGGCAACTACCGCCGCGCGCTCGCCGGCTCGGTCGACGACCCCTACCTGACGTCGTTCGGCGACGGGATCGCCGAGCTCGCCGCCCGCGTCGAGGCGATCACGCGGGGAGCCGCCCGTTGCGACTGGATCTCGGCAGGCAAGACCAAGCCGCAACGGATCGCTTGCGGTACCAGTTCGGCGACGTCGTCGGCGGCGGGACGAGGCCCTCCGCCTTCGCCACCAGCACGCTCGGCCCAGCATCGTCGACGTGGCGGGCGAGCGCCTCGCCGAACGCGTCGTCGAGGCCCTCGACCGTCTCCGCCCGGACGCCGAAGCTCGCGGCCATCGCGGCGAAGTCCGGCGTCTGGAGGTCGACGCCGAACGGCGTCTCGCCCGCCAGTTCCTGGTCGTAGCGCAGCATCCCGTAGCCACCGTCGTCCACGATCACCGCGGTGAACGGAAGCCGCTCCTGCGCCATCGTCGCCAGCTCGCCGCAGGCGAACAGGAAGCCGCCGTCGCCCGAGATCGAGACGGTCGGCCCGGTGCCGGCCAGCGACGCGCCCAGTGCGGCAGGGAACGCGAAGCCGAGCGTGCCCCAGCCCATCGGATACTGCAGCTTGCGCGGGCCGTGGAAGCCGTGGAAGCCGGCGATCCAGTAGCCGGGGATGCACATGTCGCAAATCACGTTGGCGTCGTCGGGCAACGCGTAGGAGACGGCGTCGAGGAAGCGCAGCGCGCGCGGGTCGAGGTCGCGGCAGGCCGCGGCGCGCACGTCGCGGAGCCGCGCCGCGACGTCGCCGTCGCCGTCGCGCTGCCGGATCCGCCCGACGTCGAGCGCGTCGACGACGGCGTCGACGTCGTAGTTCTTGCCCGCGTCGTCGGGGTCGACGTTGACGGCGACGATGTGCGGCGGCTGCGGCTGGAGCCAGTTCTGCGTGTTCATGCCGTCGAGATCGGAGCCGAACGCGATCACCAGGTCGGCCTCGTCCCACAGCCGGCCGGCGGGCTCGACGTGCGGAGGCATCCCGACGCAGCACGGGTGCTCGGGCGAGAGCACGCCCCGCGCGCCGAAGGTGGTCAACACGGGCGCGGCGAGCCGCTCGGCCAGCGCGCGCACCTCGCCGGCGCGGTCGCGTGAACCGGAGCCGGCCCAGATCAGCGGCCGCTCGGCGGCGTCGATCAGCGGGTACGGGTCGCCGCGCTCGGTCTGCGGCCGCGCGTACGGCGTCCACTCGCCGCCGAGCGCCGGCACCTCGCCCGAGAGGAAGTCGGTCGGGACCTCCAGGTAGGACGGGCCGCCCGGCGGGGCCAGCACGGGCGGCGGCAGACCGTCGAGCTGGTCGGCCCGCTCGACGACGACGGCGGTTCTGGTCACCGGCGCGAACATGGTGGCCTGCCCCGCGGTCTCGTGCAGCACGCCGCGATAGATTCCGGGGCGCCGCAGCGTGCTCGGGATGTCGGTGGCGATCACGAGGATCGACGAGCGCGAGGCCCATGCCTCACCGACCGCGCCCAGCGTGTTCGCGGCTCCGGGGCCCGTGGTCGTCAGCGCCACGCCCAGGCGGCCGGTCGCCCGGGCGTAGCCGTCGGCCGCGTATGCCGCCGCCTGCTCGTGGCGCACCCCGACCAGCCGGATCGGCGACTCGCGGAGCGCTTCCCACAGCGGCAGGTTGTGCACGCCCGGCAGGCCGAAGCAGACCTCGACGCCGGCGTCCTCGAGCTGCGCGACGATCACCTGGGCTCCGGTCGGCATGCGCGCATCCTGCCACGCGCCCGCCTGGCGTGCGGCTCCTGACGTGCGCTTGAGGTCGATCGGGTATCACTTCACCCATGTCACTCATGAGCATGATCGCCCGCTTCGCGCGCTCCCCCCAGGGCCGCCGCGCGGCCCACAAGGCGATGTCGTACGCCAGCAGCCCCCAGGGCAAGCGCAAGGTCGCGCAGGCCCGCGAGCAGATCGCCGCGCGGCGCAAGTCCAAGCCGCGGTGACCTGCACGCCAAACCCTGACACAGATGTGTCAGGGTTTGGTACCTTGATGGTCGATGGATGCCCTGACGATCCACGAGGCCGCCCAGACGACCGGCTGGTCGCCGCGCATGCTGCGCTACGTCGAGCGCGTCGGGCTCGTCGAGCCCGAGCGCTCCGGCGCGGGCTACCGGCTCTACGGTCCGGCCGAGCTCCAGCGCCTGCGCACGCTGCGCGAGCTGCTCGAGCGCCACGAGCTCGGCCTCTCCGACCTCGCCTTCGGGCTGCGCCTCCGTGACGACGCTGCGCTGCGCGGCGCGGTCGAGGGCTGGCTGGAGGCCACGGCGGAGCGTCCCGAGCACGTCCCGGCGCCCGACTGGCTGCGCTGGGAGCAGGAGAAGCACTCGAAGCTGCTGGCCGTCGCGACGGTCCGGCGACCCACGACCCTGATGGAGACGCAATGACGACGACCACGACCGACTACAAGGTGGCCGACGTCGGCCTCGCCGAGTACGGACGCAAGGAGATCGAGCTCGCCGAGCACGAGATGCCCGGGCTCATGTCCCTGCGCGAGGAGTTCGGCGCGTCCCAGCCGCTCAAGGGCGCTCGCATCACCGGCTCGCTGCACATGACGATCCAGACCGCCGTGCTGATCGAGACGCTGACCGCGCTCGGCGCCGACGTGCGCTGGTGCTCGTGCAACATCTTCTCCACCCAGGACCACGCGGCGGCGGCGATCGCGGCGGCCGGGATCCCGGTGTTCGCCTGGAAGGGCGAGACGCTTGAGGAGTACTGGTGGTGCACCGAGCAGGCGCTCACGTGGAACGAGGGCGGGCCGAACATGATCCTCGACGACGGCGGCGACGCCACGCTGCTCGTGCACAAGGGCGTCGAGTACGAGGCCGCCGGCGCCGTCCCCGCGCCGGAGTCGGCCGACAACGAGGAGTTCGCGCTGATCCTCGGCCTCCTCACCCGCACGCTCGGCGAGGACCCGCAGCGCTGGACCCGCATGGCCGCCGACATCCAGGGCGTCACCGAGGAGACGACCACCGGCGTGCACCGGCTCTATCAGATGCAGGAGGCCGGCCAGCTCCTGTTCCCGGCGATCAACGTCAACGACTCGGTCACGAAGTCGAAGTTCGACAACCTCTACGGCTGCCGGCACTCGCTGATCGACGGCATCAACCGCGGCACCGACGTGATGATCGGCGGCAAGACGGCGCTCGTGCTCGGCTACGGCGACGTCGGCAAGGGCTGCGCCGACTCGCTGCGCGGCCAGGGCGCCCGCGTGCTGATCGCCGAGATCGATCCGATCTGCGCCCTGCAGGCGGCGATGGAGGGCTACCAGGTCGCTCGGCTCGACGATGTCGTCGACTCGGTCGACATCTTCATCACCGCCACGGGCAACTTCAACATCATCACGGCAGCCGACATGGCCCGCATGAAGCACCAGGCGATCGTCGGCAACATCGGCCACTTCGACAACGAGATCG
>JBPCNM010000079.1:0-4878 GCA_051001255.1 Solirubrobacteraceae bacterium | reverse complement strand
GTCGCGGTCGCGGTCGCGGTCGTCGCGGTGCGACGCGGAGGCGAGCGGCACTGCCACCAGCAGCACGGTTGCGGCGACGAGCGCCGTCGGGACCTGCATCTTGGCTCTCACTAAGGGAACCTCCCCCTTGGGTGTGATTGAGTCCGGAAGCCCGGCGTACATCCCCCCAATGCGCTGCGGAGCCCATCTGTCACACCCGACTTGTGACGCATCCCCACATAAGCTCATACGCGATCCTGGACGACGATCCCACGGTCCCGCTGGAGCCCGTCGCCGTGGAGGCGATGCGAGACGGCGTGCAGGCCGAGGCGCAGATCATCGGCCACACGTGGGGCGTCGAGTACGTGCTCGAGGTCACCGGCCTCCCCGCGGGCCGCGCCTACGAGGTCGTCTACCGGACGGCGGACGGCGGCGAGGAGGCGGCCGGCTCGTTCCTCGGCGTCCCCGGCACCGTGTCGTGCCGCATGACCGCCGCCGCGCTGCGTGGCCAGACCCGCGCGATCGAGGTCCTCGATGAGGAGGGCGCCGTGCTCCTGCGCTCGCAGCTCGCGTAGCGTCCGCCCGCGGCGGTTCGACGGGGTGGCCCCATGGTCGGCGGGGCCCGCCGCCCCGTAGCCTTGGGGCATGCCTGACCCGCCGCCCAGCTCGCGACTCTCGCGCTCCGCGCGGCTCGGCGGCCTGGTCGCCGGCCAGTCCGCGCGCTGGGTCGGGACCCGCGCGGCCAACGTCGTGCGCTCGCCCGAGCGCGCCGACGCCGCCACCGGCGAGCGCGCAGCGGCGCTGGCGCACGAGCTCGTCCAGCAGCTCGGCCAGATGCGCGGGGCGGCGATGAAGGTCGGGCAGGTGCTCTCCACGATCGACTTCACCGCGCTGCCAGAGGACGAGCGCGAGCGGTTCAAGCAGACGCTCGCCAAGCTGCGCGACGACGTGCCGCCGCTGCCGTTCAAGCAGGTCGAGAAGCTGTTGCGCGAGGAGCTGGGAGAGAAGCCCTCGCGTGTGTTCGCCGAGTTCGACGAGGCCGCGTTCGCGGCCGCCTCGATCGGCCAGGTCCATCGCGCGGTGACGCGCGAGGGCCAGGCCGTCGCGGTCAAGGTCCAGTACCCCGGCGTCGCCGAGGCGGTCGACACCGACCTGCGCAACCTCACGCTGCTGCTGCCGCTCGTCAAGCGCCTCGCGCCCGGCCTGGACGTCAAGGCGGTCTACGCGGAGCTGCGCGAGCGGATCGCCGAGGAGCTCGACTACGAGCTCGAGGCGCAGAACCAGCGCGCGGTCGCCCGCGCACACCGCGGCCATCCGTTCGCGCACGTGCCCGAGGTCCACACCGAGCTCTCGAGCCGGCGCGTCCTGGTCACCGACCTGCTCTCGGGCGAGCGCTTCGAGGAGGTCAAGCGCCGCGACGACGCCACGCGCGACCGCTTCGGCGAGATCGTGTTCCGCTTCTACTTCGGGCTCGTGCACCACACCCGGCGCGTCTCGGGCGACCCGCATCCCGGCAACTACCTGCTGCTCGAGGACGGCCGGGTCGGCTTCCTGGACTTCGGGCTGATGCGCGTGCTCGACCGCGGCTACATCGAGCGCGAGGGGTCGGTCGCGGCGGCGGTGGACGCCGGCGACGCGCCGCGCGTGCACGCGGCGCTCTCGGAGCTGGGCTACCTGCCCGAGCCGGGGTCGTTCGAGCCGGAGGCGCTGATGGCGCAGGTCGCGGCGATGGGCGCGTGGTACCTCGAGCCGGGTCCGCGGCGCTTCACGCCGGCGTACGTCGCAGAGCTGATCGACTCCACGAGCGGCCCGCGCTCGCCCTGGTTCCCGCAGATGCGCCGCCAGACGCTGCCGCCCCAGGCGCTGCTGCTGCGCCGCATGGAAGGGCTGGTGCTCTCCACGCTCGGCGAGGTCCGGGCGTGTGCGGAATGGCACGCGATCTCCCGCGAGTACTACGCCGGCGGTCCGCCGGCGACACCGCTCGGGGAGGCCGAGCGCGGATTCTGGTCGGGCCTTCCGGCCGCGGCCTGAAGGCCGAGGCGCTCGCGCATCACGCGCAGCGCGTCCGGCGACTCGTCCATCAGCAGGTAGCGTCGCCCGAGCTTCGCCGCCACCGCGCCGAGCGTGCCCGACCCTGCGAACGGGTCCAGGCACAGGCCACCCGGCCGCGACGACGCCTGCACCATGCGGCGCACGATGCCCTCCGGCTTCTGCGTCGGGTAGCCGGTCTTCTCCCGTCCGGTCGGGGAGACGATCGTGTGCCACCAGGTGTCGCTCGGGCGCTTGCCGCGCTCGCGCTGCTCCGGGGTGACGAGCCCCGGCGCCATGTAGGGCTCGCGGTCGACCGCGTCGGCGTCGAAGATGTAGCGCGCCGGGTCCTTCACATAGACGAGGATCGTGTCGTGCTTGGCCGGCCAGCCGTTGCGGGGCTTGGCGCCGTAGTCGTAGGCCCAGATCAGCTCGTTGAGGAAGCACGCGCGGCCGAACAGCTCGTCGAGCGCCAGCTTGCAGTAGTGCGCCTCGCGGTAATCGATGTGGAAGTACAGCGTGCCCTCGGGCGCGAGCAGCCGGTGCACCTCGCGCAGGCGCGGCTCGAGGAAGCCGAGGTAGTCGTCGAACGCGTCGCGGTAGGAGGACTCGCTGAGCAGCCGGCTCGCGTAGCGGCGCCCGCCGAAGCCCGTGCGGTCGCCGCCGGCGTCGGCCACGGTGGCCAGCGTCCGCCGCGCCTGCGGGCGCCCGGTGTTGAACGGCGGGTCGAGGTAGGCCAGCGTGACGCTCGCGTCCGGCTCGGCGCGCAGGAGCGGCAGGTTGTCGCCGAGGAGGATCCGGCCCACGGCTGCGAGGCTACCGGCGCGGGCGGCGGTGCCTGGCACTCCTGCCGCCGGGGCGGCTAGCGTGCTGCGGCCGTGATCGCTCGCGTAGAGCCTCTCACCACCACCCGCCGGCTGGCCGGGCCGTTCGACTACGCGCTGCCCGAGCAGCCGGTGCAGGTCGGGTCGATCGTGCGGATCCCGTTCGGGCGTCAGGCGCTCGACGGCGTGGTGGTCGGGCTCGCGGAGACGACAGAGGTCCCGGCCGGCAAGCTGGTCACGCCGACCGCGGTGCGCGCGGACCCGCTGCCGGCCGAGCTCGTGGCGCTGGCGCTGTGGATGGCGGCGGAGTACTGCTCCACGCCCGCCCGGGCGCTCTCGCTCGTCCTGCCGCCCAAGGGCAAGCCGCGCACGGAGCTGTGGGCGGGGCGCACCGACGCGCCGCTGGACGGCGAGCGGCTGACTCCCAACCAGCGCGCGCTGCTCGGCACACTGCCGCGCGCAGCCACGGGCGACGTGGCGGCGCTGCGGCGGCTCGAGGCCCGCGGGCTCGTCGCGCTCTCCGTGCGGACCCGGCGCCGGGTGCCGCTGAGCACGGCGCACGCCGACCGTGCCGTGACCCTGTCGGCGGAGCAGGAGGTCGCGGTGACGGCCGTGGAGCGCGGCGGGGCGTGGCTGCTGCACGGCGTGACGGGCTCCGGCAAGACGGAGGTCTACCTGCGGGCGGCCGCGGCGGCGCTCGAGCGCGGCGAGGGCGTGATCGTGCTCGTGCCCGAGATCGCGCTGACCCCGCAGACCGTCGGGCGCTTCCGGGCGCGCTTCGGGGACACGGTCGCGCTGCTGCACTCGGCGCTGGGAGAGGGCGAGCGCTACGACGAGTGGAGGCGGCTGCGCACGGGCGAGGCCCGGATCGCCGTCGGTCCGCGCTCGGCGGTCTTCGCGCCGGTCCGGAATCTCGGCCTGATCGTGATCGACGAGGAGCACGACGCCTCCTACAAGCATGAGGGCGACCCGCGCTACGACGCGCGGCGCGTCGCCGCGTGGCGTGCGGGAACGACCGCGCGGCATGACGCGCCATACGCGCGCGTCGGGCTCGTGCGCGGAGACGGCTCCGGTGCTCGGCGTCCGGCTGACGGTGTCGAAGTCCGGGGCGGTGCCGAGGGCAGCCTCCCGCCTGTGCGCCGGGAGTTACTTGCTCGGCGTCCGGCTGACGGTGTCGAAGCCCGGGCCGGAACTGAGGGCAGCCTCCCGCCTGCGCTCCGGAAGTTGCTTTGCGGCTCGGCCACGCCCCGGGCGGAGACGTGGCACGGCCTGCAGCGCCTGACGCTCTCCGAGCGCGTCGGCAGCCGGCCGCTGCCGCCCGTGCGCGTGCTCGACATGCGGGGTGCGCGGCATCCGCTGCACCCCGACACGCGCCGCGCGCTCGGCGAGGCGTCCAAGGCGATCCTGCTGCTCAACCGGCGCGGGTGGTCGAACTTCCTCACCTGCCGGAGCTGCGGGAAGGTGTGGGAGTGCCCGCAATGCGACGTCGCGCTGGTGCTCCACCGCGCCGAGCACGCGGTCGCCTGCCACCACTGTGGTCACCGCGAGCGGGTGCCCGAGCGCTGCGACGCGTGCGGCTCGCCGTCGGTCGCGCGCTACGGCGCCGGCACCGAGCGGCTGGAGGAGGAGCTGACCGACGCGCTCGACGTGCCGGTCTTCCGCCTCGACGCCGACACGGCGGGCGCCAAGGACGCCGTCCCGGCGCTGCTCGCGCGCTTTGCGGCCGCGCCCGCCGGACTGCTGATCGGCACCCAGATGGTCGCCAAGGGCCATGACTTCCCCGACGTGACCCTCGGCGTTGTGGTCGACGCCGACGCGACCCTGCGCTTCCCCGACTTCCGGGCCGAGGAGCGGACGTTCACGATGATCGCCCAGCTCGCCGGCCGGGCGGGGCGCGGGCCGCGCGGCGGCCGGGTGCTCGTCCAGACCATGGCGCCCGACGCGCCGGCAATCGTCGCGGCCGCCCGGCACGACACGCGCGGGTTCGTCGCCGGCGAGCTGGCACGCCGGCGGGCGCTGGACTACCCGCCGTTCGCCGACCTGATCC
>JBPCNM010000078.1:0-4200 GCA_051001255.1 Solirubrobacteraceae bacterium | reverse complement strand
CACCGTGGGCGAGTCCGCGATCCTGGCGAGCTCCGCGCGCCGCCACGCGGCCTCCGCCGCCGCGGCCCGCGCGCGCAGCACGCGATCGAGGTCGCAGGTGTTCGACGGCGCCGTCGCGCGCGTGTCGACGGCGCTCCCGCGGTCGCCGCCGGTGGGCTTGTCGCCGCCGCAGCCCCCGGCCGCCAAGGCCAACGCCGCCGTCACCGCTGCGATCCGTCGCATGCCTCCCATCACCACCAAGGTAATCGGCAACCTAAACCAGGTCTGACCCACTCTACGTAACGGGGTCAGACCCCGTTCAGGTTCGCCGGCGGCGCCGGATCAGGCGGTCGCCGCTCGCGTGCGTCGCGAGGCGCGGGTGCGCTCGACCTTCTCCAGCGCGACCTTGCGCAGGCGCACCGCCCCGGGCGTCACCTCCACGCACTCGTCCTCGCGCAGGAACTCGAGCGCCTGGTCGAGCGAGAGCTGGCGGTGCGGAACCAGCCGGACCAGCACCTCGGCCGTGGAGGAGCGGATGTTGTTGAGCTGTTTCTCCTTGACGGCGTTGACGTCGAGGTCGTCCGCGCGCGCGTTCTCGCCGACGATCATGCCCTCGTAGACCTCCTCGCCGGGACCGATGAACAGCGTCCCGCGCTCCTGCAGGTTCATCAGCGCGAACTGGGCGGCGGTCCCGCGGCGGTCGGCGACGAGTGAGCCCGACGGGCGCGTGCGCAGCTCGCCCGCCCACGGCTCCCAGCGGTCGAACACGTGGTGCAGCAGCCCCGTGCCGCGCGTCTCGGTGAGGAACTCGGTGCGGAAGCCGATCAGGGCGCGCGCCGGCACGAGGTACTCCATCCGCACCCAGCCCGTGCCGTGGTTGATCATCTGCTCCATCCGCCCCTTGCGCAGGGCGAGCAGCTGGGTGATGACCCCGACGTAGTCCTCGGGGATGTCGATCGCCATGCGCTCGACCGGCTCGTGGACCTTGCCGTCGACCTCGCGCGTGAGCACCTGCGGCTGGCCGACGGTCAGCTCGTAGCCCTCGCGGCGCATGATCTCGACGAGCACGGCCAGCTGCAGCTCGCCGCGGCCCTGCACCTCCCAGGCGTCCGGGCGCTCGGTGGGGTTGACGCGCAGCGACACGTTGCCGACCAGCTCCTGGTCCAGCCGGTCGCGCACCTGGCGTGCGGTGAGCTTGGAGCCCTGCCTCCCCGCCAGCGGCGAGGTGTTGATGCCGATCGTGACCGAGAGCGACGGCTCGTCGACGGTGATGACCGGCAGCGGCCGCGGGTCCTCGCGGTCGGCGAGCGTCTCGCCGATCGTCACCTCCGCGATGCCCGCGACGGCGATGATCTCGCCCGGCCCGGCCTCGGTGGCCTCGACGCGGTCGAGCGACTCGGTCACGTAGAGCTCGCCGACGGCGGCCCGCTCGACCGAGCCGTCGGCGCGGCACCAAGCGACCTGCTGGCCCTTGCGGATCACGCCGTTGCGCACGCGGCAGAGCGCGAGCCGGCCGACGTAGGGGGACGCGTCGAGGTTCGTGACGTGCGCCTGCAGCGGGTGCTCGGGGTCGTGCTCGGGCGCGGGAATGCGCGCCAAGAGCAGGTCCATGAGCGGCGAGAGGTCCTCGGCGAGCTCGTCGTGCGCCAATCCGGCGCGGCCCGCCCTGGCGTTGCAGTAGACGATCGGGAACTCGATCTGCTCCTCGTCGGCGTCGAGGTCGAGGAACAGGTCGTAGACCTCGTCGACCACCTCCGCGATGCGGGCGTCCGGCCGGTCGACCTTGTTGACGACGAGGATCACGGGCAGCCGCGCCTCGAGCGCCTTGCGCAGGACGAAGCGCGTCTGCGGGAGGGGTCCCTCGGAGGCGTCGACGAGCAGCAGCACGCCGTCGACCATCGTCAGGCCGCGCTCCACCTCGCCGCCGAAGTCCGCGTGACCGGGCGTGTCGACGATGTTGAGCTTGACGCCGTCGTAGTGCACCGAGGTGTTCTTGGCGAGGATGGTGATGCCCTTCTCGCGCTCGAGGTCCATCGAGTCCATCACCCGCTCGTTGACGTCCTGGTTGGCGCGGAACGCGCCGGACTGCCACAGCATGGCGTCCACGAGGGTGGTCTTGCCATGGTCGACGTGGGCGACGATGGCGACGTTGCGAAGGTCCTCGCGGGCGACGAGCATTGCGCAGGAGGCTAGCGGCGCCCGGCCTCGGGGTCGGTACGCTCGACGTATGCCCGATCTCGAGTCCCGCCGCGGCGGCCGCCCCACCCGCAAGGCGCGCGCCGATCGCGCCTACACGCTCGTGCTGGCCACGAGCGGCCTGCTCGTCCTCACGATCGTCCTCTTCGTTCTCGCCGTGCTCGGGATCGTGGGCAGCGGAGCGGTGGTTGTCGCCGGCATCCTCACCGCCGGCAGCGGCCTCCTGCTGCGGCGGACGATGCGCTGAGGCTGAGCGGTCAGCGCACCCGGATGTACTGCGACATGTACACCGGGTGCAGCGAGCAGTAGACGCGGTACTCGCCCGGCGTGTCGAAGCGGCGCGACCACGCGGAGCCGTGGTTCCGGGACGGACTGGCGAAGCCCACCGGGCCCCGCGCGAGCGTGGCGTCGTGCGGCGTCTCGCCGTCGAAGCGCCACGTGATCCGGCGCCCGCGCGGGATCGACAGCACGGGGCGGCTGAACGCGAAGTGGTTCACCCGGACCTTCGTGTCGCGGTCGGTGCGCAGCACGCGCCCGGCCGGCCGGATGACCGGGCGCGCGATGCCGTCCCGGCCGAGCGCGGCGAGCGTGAGGTCGACCGGCGGCGGCTCGGTGCGCCCGGCGAACGGCGCGCCGAGCGTCTGGACGTCCGCGGGCGGCGCCTCGCACGCGTCCCCGGCCGGCTTGGAGCGCGCGACGTAGACGTGCGCGATGCCCATCACCCGCATGTGCGGGCGCTCGGCGTCGTACGCGGCCGTGACCCGCAGCCGCGTTCCCTTCGGCGCGCTCCAGCCCGCGGCCGACTGCGCCCACGAGATGTGCTTGGGATCGGGCTCGTGCAGGAGCGGCGTCACGGCGTAGAGCGGGTCGTCCGCCGTCGCGTAGGTCGGCTGGGCGGTGTAGATCGAGCGCCCGCCGCACGCCGGCAGGCCGACGGTCAAGTCGCGCGCCCCGCCGTGCATGTGCCCGCCCATGGCCACGATCCGCCCGCCGACCGGCAGCTGCCACTCGCGTGAGCGGTAGCTGGTCGAGCCGGGCGCCCCGCCGCCGGGGACCGACCACTGCGGGTCCGGGCTCTTGCGGCACGCGAGCACGCTCAACCACAGCGGCTCGACCGGCGCGATCGCCGGGTCGGTGCTCACCGTCACGCGGTATTCGAGCAGCGCGCTGCGGTCGCCCGGCTGGTGGTTCATCACCATCCAGCTCGCGCGCCACCGGTCACGCGACGCGACCGGGTAGCCGTAGCCGGCCGGCAGCGTGAGCGGGCGCAGCTCCTCGCTGGTGCCGAAGAAGCGCCGGAAGACTGGGCGCTGGGGACAGGCGCCGTCGCGCCGCTTCCCGCGCGGGCCGCCGTCGGTGTAGACGATGTGATGCAGCATCACATCGTTCTGTGGCACGACGGCGCCCTTGCGCGTCACGAGCCGCGTGTCCATCGCCACGATCGCGCCGTCGACGGGCGGCGGGCTGATCACGTCGGTGGCCCGCGCGACCTGATACGGCCCGATCCGGTGCGGGCCGAAGCGGTAGACGTAGGTCTTCAGGCTCGGGTCCGCGAGGTGCTCGGGCGGCGGGGCGGTCACCGCGACGAGCCTGGCGCTGTTGACGGTGTTGACCTTCTCGGCCGGCACGCCGGCTGCGGCCGGGGCGGCGGCGAGGAGCAGTGTCGCGACGGCGATCGACACGGGGCGAAGCGCCGGCATCCGAGCGCGAGTGTCGCACAGCGCGAGGCGGGCTCGGGCGGGATGTTCGCGCGCGGACCGCCGGCTGCGGATGTCCGCCGCTTCAGCGGCCACCCTCGCGCGCGACCTCCTCGGCGGCCGGCGCGCAGCCCGCGCCCAGCGCGTCGGCGGGCTCGGCCCCCGCCAGGCTGGAGGCGAGCAGCCCGGCTGCGAACGCGTCGCCGCGACGTCCTCAGGCGACTCGACGCGCCAGGGCACCGGGAAGCCGGAGTCGGCGAGGTAGAACCCGGGGAAGCGGTCGGTGCCGTAGCCGAGCACGCACACGTTCAGGGTCTCCAGCCGCTCG
>JBPCNM010000077.1:0-3659 GCA_051001255.1 Solirubrobacteraceae bacterium | reverse complement strand
CGACGAAGATCTCCTTCATCAACGAGATCGCCAACGTGTGCGAGGAGACCGGCGCCGACGTCGTCGAGGTCGCGCGCGGCATGGGCCTGGACGACCGCATCGGCCCGAAGTTCCTGCAGGCGGGGATCGGCTTCGGCGGCTCGTGCTTCGCGCCGGGCGAGACCGTGCTCGCGCGGGTGCGCGGGCAGGCGCGGCTGGTGCGGTTCGACGAGCTGTGGGCCCTGATGGACGGCGCCGACGAGGAAGCCGTTTCCGGCGCGGATCTCGAGGTGCTCTCCTGGGTGCCGGGGGAGGCCGAGCCCGAGTACCTGCCGGTGTCGCTGCTCACCCGCCGGCACTACGAGGGCGACATGGTCGAGGTGCGGACGAAGACGGGCCGTCGCGTGCGGACGACCGCCGACCATCCATTCATCGTGGGCGACGGGCAGGGCGACGAGATCCTCAGGCTCAAGGCGGCCGGCGATCTCGATGCGACGGACTGGCTGCCCCTTGCGCTCGGCGGTCCATCGGGCTTCGCGCCCGAGTTGATGCCGGTGACCGGCGTGCTCGACGAGCGCGCGATCGACGGCGAGGCGGTCCTCGTGCGGCCGGAGCGGCGTGAGATCGACGCGCTGCGGACGGTCGATCATCCTCGCGGCGTCGCACGTCTGCACGACATCAAGCGGTCGGGGACGCTGCGATTGACGGAGGCGTGTGCCGCGGGCATGGGCCTCCAAGGCGCGACGATCGCCTTGATGCCTCAGGCCACGTGGAATCCGCTGAACCTGACCATCGACGAGCAGTTTTGGCGGGTCGTCGGGCTCTACATCGCGGAGGGGCATTGCACTCGCGTCCCGCAGCTTCTCCGCTGGTGTTTTCATCCCACCCGAGAACAACACCTCGTCGATGATGTCGTCGGCTACTGGCAACGGCACGGGGTCAAGGTGCGACTCAGCGACACCACGACCTCACGGGTCGTGGGAGTTTCGTCCCCCATTCTGGCGACATGGTGGCGACGGGTCCTCGGCCTCGGCAGCACGAGCTACACCCAGCGCATCCCGGACCTCGCCTGGGAACAGACGCTCGAGCGCAAGCGGGCGCTTCTGTCCGGCCTCTGGGAGGGTGACGGCTCATGGTCGCTGGTACAGGGCGGACCGAGCGTGATCCTCGAATGGGGCACGATCAGCGACGAGCTCGCCGAGGGTGTGGCACGCCTGCTCGCCGACGTTGGGCTCGTCTGCTCATGGCGGCGAGGGCGCGTGAAGCTCTCGACCAAGGAGACCCACTGGCTGCGAGTCAGCGGCGCCGAGCAGATAGAGCGCGGGATGTTCCTCGTGCCCGAGCGTGACCGTCCGGGCGTCGAAGCCGCGCTCGGGCGCCAGAGCAAGCGGATCGCTCCTACGGGCTTCCGCCGCTTCGACGGAGGCGCGCCATGGGCCCGTGTGGTCGACGCGCGCCGAGAGCGGTACGAAGGGCCGGTGTACTCGCTTGAGGTGCCCGGTTCACACGCTGTCGTCAGCAGCAACGGACTAATCACTCACCAGTGCTTTCCCAAGGATGTGACCGCGCTCAAGCAGCTCGCCGGCAACTCGGGCTACCACTTCCAGCTGCTCAACGCCGTGATCGAAGTGAACGAGCTGCAGAAGCGGCGCGTGATCGCGAAGCTGCAGAAGCACCTCGGCTCGCTCGTCGCTAAGGAGATCGCGCTGCTCGGGCTCGCGTTCAAGCCGAACACCGACGACATGCGCGAGGCGTCCTCGCTCGTGCTCTCGTCGCGCCTGCAGGGCGCCGGGGCGCGCGTGCGGGTCTATGACCCCGTCGCCGAGGAGGAGGCGCGCAAGCTGATCCGCGGCGTGGAGTTCGCGCCATCCGCCACCGAGGCGGTCGCGGGCGCCGACGCGATCGTGCTCGTCACGGAGTGGCCCGAGTTCCGCGAGCTCGACCTCGCCGCGGCGGTGCGGTCGATGCGCGGCTCGCTGCTGGTCGACGGGCGCAACTTCATCGATCCCGGGGCCGCGCGCGCCGCCGGCTTCGTCTACGAGGCGATCGGCCGTCCGTCGCCCGACGGTGCCCCCTGATGCAGGCGCTGATCCTCGCCGGCGGGGAGGGCACGCGCCTGCGCCCGCTCACCACCACGGTGCCCAAGCCCGTCGTCCCGCTGGTCGACCGGCCGTTCGTGGCCTTCATGCTCGACTGGCTGCATGTCCACGGCGTGGACGACGTGATCATGTCGTGCGGCTTCCTCGCCTCGGGCGTGCGCAACGTGCTCGGCGACGGGAGCGCGTACGGCGTGCGGCTGCGCTACGTCGAGGAGCCGCGGCCGCTGGGCACCGGCGGCGCGCTGAAGTTCGCCGAGTCGCTGCTCGACGAACGCTTCCTGATGCTCAACGGCGACGTCCTGAGCGACCTCGACATCTCCGCGCAGCTCGCCCTGCACGAGCAGCGCGGCGCACAGGCGACGCTCGCGCTCACGCCGGTCGAGGACCCGTCGGCCTACGGCCTGGTGCGCACGCTTGCCGACGGCGAGGTGACCGGCTTCGTCGAAAAGCCGGCGCCCGACCAGATCGACACGCGCAACATCTCCGCGGGCATCTACGTGCTCGAGCGCTCGGTGCTCGAGCTGCTCGCGCCCGAGCAGCCGGCCTCGATCGAGCGCGACGTCTTCCCGCGCCTGGTCGGCGAGGGCCTGTACGGGTACGTCGGCGCGGGCTACTGGCTCGACATCGGGACGCCCGAGCATTACCTGGAGGGCACGTTCGACATCCTCGAGGGAACCGTCGCGACCGCGGTGACCGAGCGCATGGGCGACGGCTTGCGCTGCGTCGAGCCCGGGACGCAGCTCGACGGCCGCGTGATCCCCCCGGCGCTCGTCGAGCGCGACTGCCGCATCGGCGCCGGCGCCCGCATCGGCGGCCGCGTCGTGCTGGAGGCGGGCGTGACCGTGGGGGAGAACACCACGATCGAGCGCGCGGTCGTGCTGCGCGGCAGCACCATCGGCGCGAACTGCACGCTGCGCGGCTGCATCGTCGGCGGGGGCGTGCAGATCGGCGACGGCACCCACGTCGAAGGGCTCGCCGTGCTCGGCGAAGGCGTGACCATCGGCGCCGGCAACGTGGTCGCGAACGGCGCGCGTGTGTTCCCCGGCGTGTCGATCCCCGACGGAGGCCTCCTGTTCTGATGCTCGCCCTCGACGCCGCCGCCTGTCAGGCGGTCGACTCGACCGGCCAGTTCGCCGAGACGCTCGACCTGGCCGAGCACCTGCGCGACGCGCAGTGGCGCGTGGACTCCGCGAGCATTGCGCCGGTCGACGCCCACGGCGGCCTGATCGTCGCCGGCATGGGCGGTTCGTCGGTCGGCGGGCGCCTGGCCTCCGGTGCGCTGGGACCGCGGCTGCGCCGCCCGCTGGCGCTCGCGATGGGGTACGACATCCCGTCGTGGATCGGCCGGGAGACGCTCGTGCTGTGCGCGAGCTACTCGGGCTCGACCGAGGAGACGCTCGCCACCTACGACGCCGCCAAGGCCGCCGGCGCACCGCGGCTGGTCGCCACCACCGGCGGCCCGCTCGCCGAGCGCGCTCGCGCCGACGGCGTGCCGGTCGTGCCGCTGCCGGGCGGCTTCCAGCCGCGCGCCGCGGTCGGGTACTCGCTGGTCACCGCGCTGGAGGCGGCCGCGCTGTGCGG
>JBPCNM010000076.1:0-5316 GCA_051001255.1 Solirubrobacteraceae bacterium | reverse complement strand
CGACGGTCTCCGTTCCGAGTTCTTGCGAGATGGCGACGTCCAGCGAGTAGTCGATCGGCAGCACGATGAGCGACGGGACGTCGAGGTCGAGGGCGCGGCGCAGCGTCGGGCCGAAGTCGTCGACCCCCTCGATGCGCCACGCGGGCATGCCGAACGCGCCGGCCAGCCCGACGAAGTCGGGATTGGTGAAGTCGGTGCCGAAGTGGCGGCCGAACTTCTTGTCCTGCTTCCACACGATCGATCCGTACTGGCGGTTCTCCCAGATCACGTTGACGATCGGGGTGCGCAGCCGCATGGCGGTCTCGAGCTCCTGCACGTTCATGAGGAAGCCGCCGTCGCCGTTGACGGTGACGACGTTGCGCTCCGGGTGCACGAGCTTGGCCGCGATCGCGGTCGGCAGCGCGATGCCCATGCCGGCCAGGCCGTTGGCGATCAGCACCGTGTCGGGCTCGTGGGCCGGGAACATGCGCGCGATCCACAGCTTGTGCAGGCCGACGTCGGAGATCAGCATGTCGTGTGGCCCGAGCGCCTCGCGGATCTCCCACAGCGCGCGCGGCGGCTGCATCGGGAACGCGTCGTCGGCGCGGCCGCTCTCGAAGCGGCCGAGGATGATCTCGTTCAGGCGCGAGCCCGACCCCGATCCCCAGCCGCCGTCGCGCAGCTCCTCGGTCAGGCGCGAGAGGATGTGGTAGAGGTCACCGACGAGGTCGGCCTCGGTCATGAAGTGCTCGTCGACCTCGGCCGCGACCGTGTCGATGCAGACGATCTTCTTGTCGCGCTTCGGGTTCCAGTTCTTGGGCGCGTGCTCGACGAGGTCGTAGCCGACGGTGATCACGACGTCGGCGTCCTCGAAGCCCGCGAGCGCGTAGTCGCGCGACTGCAGGCCGACCGTGCCGAGCGCGCGCGGGTCCTCGTAGTCGAGCAGCCCCTTGCCCATGAACGTCTCCGCCACGCCGATGCCGGTGGCGCGGGCGAACTCGCGCAGCGCGGCCGCGGCACCGACGCGCGCGACGCCGTTGCCGGCCAGCACGATCGGGTTGGCGGCCGTGCGGATCACGCTCGCGGCCTCCAGCAGCTCGCGACCGCTGGGCTCCGGCCGGCGCACGCGCACCCGCGAGGGCAGCGGCTCGGCGTCGACCATGTCGGCCATGACGTCCTCGGGCAGCTCGATGTGCGTCGGGCCCGGCTTCTGGGCCTGAGCGACCTTGAACGCCTTGTGCACCACCTCGGGGATCACGCGCGAGGACTGCAGCCGGACGTTCCACTTCGTCACCGGCCTGAACATGGAGACGATGTCGATGTGCTGGTGGGACTCCTTGTGCATGCGCTCGAGGTCGGCCTGCCCGGTGAGGGCGACGAGCGGCGAGCGGTCCAGGAACGCGTCGGCGACGCCCGTGAGCAGGTTGGTGGCGCCCGGGCCGAGCGTGCCGAGGCAGACGCCGGCGCGGCGGGTGAGGCGGCCGTACATGTCGGCCATGTAGGCGCCGCCCTGCTCGTGGCGGACGGGGATGAACGTGATCGAGGAGTCCTCGAGCGACTCGTTGAGGTCCAACGTCTCCTCGCCCGGGATGCCGAACACGTGCTTGACGCCCTCGGCCTCCAGGCACTCCACGAACAGATCCGACGCCTTGCGTTCCGTCACGACTCCCTTTCTCTTTGCACGACGCAACTTCCGGGCGGCCGCCGTGTCCGGCTAGATTAGGGAACGCACCGCGATGCCGATCACCCGATCGGGGTCCGCCGTTCCCCGCGCGCCATGACTCGGACCCTCCGCACGCTGACGCTCGCGCTCGTCGCGCTCATGCTGGGCACGACGGCGACCGCGCACGCCGCCAAGCGCTTCACGATCCGCGGGGCCGGCTATGGCCATGGCGTCGGGATGAGTCAGTACGGGGCGATGGGCTACGCCTCGAACGGCTGGGACTACAAGGCGATCCTCGCGCACTACTACACGGGCACGCGGCTGGGGGTGCTCGACGACGCGCGCACGGTCCGCGTGCTGCTCCAGTCCACGAGCGGCTCCGCGGCGTTCTCCGGCGCCAGCCGCGCGGGGGGCCGCAAGCTCTCGCCCGACAGGACCTACTACGCGCGCGGCCGCGCAGGCGACCAGGTGGCGCTGGTCGCGGCGGGCGGGCGCGTGCTGGCCACCGTCGCCGCCCCGCTGCGTGCCACCGGCCCGGGGCCGCTGACGCTCAAGGGGCGGGCCGGCAACGGGCGCTCCGACGGCGCGTACCGCGGCGCGCTCGAGTTCCGCCCCGGCACGTTCGGCGGGGTGAACGCGATCAACGCCGTGGGAGTCGACGACTACGTCCAGGGCGTCGTCCCGCTGGAGTCGCCGGCGTCGTGGCCGATCGAGGCGCTCAAGGCGCAGGCCGTCGCGGCGCGCACGTACGCGCTGACCACCTCCAAGGGCGGCGCCGGGTTCGAGCAGTACCCCGACACCCGCTCGCAGGTCTACGGCGGCGTGAGCGCCGAGGTGGCGTCCACCAACGCCGCGACTCAGGCCACCGCGGGTCAGCTCGTGACCTACGACGGCGCACCGGTGCCGACCTACTTCTTCTCCACCTCCGGCGGCCGTACCGAGGACGTCGAGAACACGACGCTCGGCTTCGAGCCCAGGGGGTGGCTGAAGTCGGTGGAGGACGAGTACGACAGCGTCTCGCCGCGCCACCGCTGGGGCCCCATCCGCATGTCCTACGGCGCGGCGGCCAGCAAGCTGAGCGGCCTGGTCAAGGGGCGGTTCCGGGGCGTCGACGTGGTCACGCGCGGGCGCTCGCCGCGGGTCGTGGCCGCCGACGTGCTCGGGTCAGGCGGCCGCACGCGCGTCGACGGCGCCACGCTGCGCGCGCGCTTCGGCCTCTACGACTCTTGGGCGTACTTCACGGCGATCTCCACGCGCAAGGCTCCGCCGCCCGTGAAGGCGTCCTCCTCGGGCGCCACCGGCCCGGTCGTCTCGCAGGTGCGGATGATCGCCGGCCTGGAGGGCACGGTTCAGCCGGCGCGCAACCGCGCGACCGTGGGCGTCCAGCGCCGGATCGGCGGCCGCTGGATCGCCGCCGGCAGCGCCCACGCCGGGCGCAGCGGGCGCTACCGCGCCGGCATCAGCGCGCCGGGCGTCTACCGCGTGCGCTACCGCGGGGACGCCGGCGCACCCGTCCGCGTGCGCTAGTTCTCCTCGCGGTCGTCTTCGACGACGACGAGGTCGTAGGACGCGTCGAGACGGACGTCGACGGTTGCGCCGTCCGCGCGCGTCACCTCGACCTCCCACGTCGCGCCGTTCTCGGAGTCGCGCTCGACGCCGTTGGCCTTGGCGCCCGGGACGAGGGCGAGCGCGGCGGCGCGGGCGCGGTCGGCGCCGGAACCGGCGGCTGCGAAATCGCCGTCGTCGCCGGCGGCGACGGCGTAGCCGGTGCCGCCGGCCGCGGCGAGCACGGCAGCGACGGCGGCGGTGGTGATGGTGCGGGTGCGAGTGCGGTTCATGGCCGGGATGGTGCCGGAGGCTGGATGAGAGGACGATGAGGCAGGCGGATCGTGGCGATCGTCCCCGGCTGCGCGTCGCCCAACGAGATCGATCCGCCGTGGGCCTCGACGACCGCCCGCACGATCGCCAGCCCTAGGCCGGCGCCGCCGCCGCTGCGCCCCTGGTCCGCCCGGCTGAAGCGCTCGAAGGCCCGCGCGGCGAAACGCTCGGGCAGGCCCGGACCGTGGTCGCGGACGGTCAGGACGACCGCGTCGCCGGCCCGGGCGGCGGCGAGCTCGACGGCGCCCGCGCCGTGGCGGACGGCGTTGTCGACGAGGTTCGTGAGCGCCTGCTCGAGGCGCAGCCGGTCGGCCTGCACCACGAGGTCGCCCGCGTCGGCCACCCGGACCGTGCCGGGCCAGCGACGCCGGGCGATCCCGGCCAGCAGCGCGGCCACCTCGACCGGCTCGGGACGAATCGGGAGGCGGCCGTCGTCGACCTGGGCGAGGACGAGCAGGTCCTCGGTGAGCGCTGTCAGGCGCTCGGCCTCCTCGCCCACCGAGCGCAGCGCCGCGTGCAGCCCGTCGATCGTGGACTCCTCGAGCAGCGCGACCTCGACCTCGCTGCGGAGGATCGTCAGCGGCGTGCGCAGCTCGTGGCTGGCGTCGGCCACGAAGCGCCGCTCGCGCGCGAGCGCCTCGCGCTCGGGCCGGAGGACGAGGCCCGAGACGACGTATCCACCGCCGCTGATCAGCGCCAGCGCCAGCGCGATCCCGATGGCCTCGGCGATCAGCAGCGAGCGCAGGTTCTCGTCGCGCTCGTCGAGCGAGGCGCCGACGACGGCGACCAGCCGCTCGCCGCGAGCGGTGACCGGGACGGCGCGCAGGCGGCTGCCCTCGTCGAGCAGCGCGTCGCCCTCGCGATCGACCGTCAGCGGCGCGCGCAGCGCGCGCTCGCGCTGGCGTGGAGTGAGCAGCGCGGCGCCCGCGCCCGTGGTGGCGGCCACCGTCGTCCCGTCGGCGCGCAGGACCTGGGCGACGCTCTCGTCGTCCTCCAGCGCGCTGGGGTCGGGGCGCGCCAGCCCGTCCGGCGAGCGCTCGACCGCCGCGACGACCTCGTCGGCGCGTGCGGCCAGGCCGCGGTCCAGCGTCTCGGTCAGGTCGAGCTCGAAGCGGGCGTACAGGAACGCGCCGAGCCCGGCCAGGACGATCGCCGACGTCGCCGCGAACGCCAGGGCGACCTTCCAGCGGATCGGCAGCCGGGTCACGTGGCGCGCAGGCGGTAGCCGACGCCGCGCACCGTCTCGATCGACGCGGTCCCGAACGGCCGGTCGACCTTGTCGCGCAGATAGCCGACGTAGACGTCGATGACGTTCGAGCGGTGCTCGTAGGCCTGGTCCCAGCCCTGCTCGAGGAGGTCGAAGCGCGTGAGGGCCTCGCCGGCGCGGACCATGAGCGCCTCGAGCAGCGCGAACTCCTTGGGCGTCAGCTCGATGGGGACGTCGCCGCGGTGGACCTCGCGGGCCGCCGGGTCGAGCCGCAGGCCGCAGGCCTCCAGGACCGGAGGACGCGCCTCGCCGCCGCGGCGCGCCAGCGCACGGACGCGTGCGAGCAGCTCGTCGAAGGCGAACGGCTTGACGAGGTAGTCGTCGGCCCCGCCGTCGAGCCCGGCGACCCGGTCGGCCACGGCGTCGCGCGCCGTGAGCATCAGGACCGGCGTCGCCACGCCGTCGGCGCGCAGGCGCCGGCAGGTCTCGAAGCCGTCGATCCCCGGGAGCATCACGTCGAGCACGATCGCGGCGTAGCGCGTCGACGCCGCCATCCACAGCGCGTCCTCGCCGCGGATCGCGACGTCGG
>JBPCNM010000075.1:0-3639 GCA_051001255.1 Solirubrobacteraceae bacterium | reverse complement strand
GAGCGCGCCCGACCGCGTCGCGCGCCCGGCGCGGCACGAGGTTCAAGATCGCCCAGGTCGGCCCGATCGACTTCGGCACGAACACGTCGAAGCGGGCGAACTTGAGCGCGTCGACGACCGCGTCGGCGACGTCCTCGGGCGTCGAGTTCTTGAACGCCGGCGTCTCGACCAGACCCGTGGAGAGCTCGGTCTTGACGATCCCCGGCATCACGACGGAGACGTTCACGCCGGTGCCGCGCAGCTCCGCGCGCACGGACTCCGACAGCCCGACCACGCCGTGCTTGGTGGCGCAGTAGGTCGCGAGATACGGGAGGCCGGACTTGCCGGCGCTCGAGGCGACGTTGACGATGTGGCCGGTGCCGCGCGGCTTCATCCGCCGCATGGCCTCCTTGGTGCCGTGGATGACGGCGTGGAGGTTGATCTCCAGCAGGCGGATCGCCGTCGCGTCGTCCTCCTCCTCGAGCGGCCCCACCGGCATGATGCCGGCGTTGTTGACCAGCACGTCGACCGGGCCGAGCCGCTGCTCGACGTCGTCCAGGAACGCGGTGAAGCCGGGCCGGTCGGTGACGTCGAGCGCCAGGCCGACGGTCCCGTCGCCCAGCTCCGCGGCCGTGGCCTCGGCGGATGCGGCGTCGACGTCGCCGATCGCCACGCGGCAGCCCTCGCCCGCGAGCGCCAGCGCGAGCGCCTTGCCGATGCCCCGTCCACCGCCGGTGACGACGGCGACCTTGCCGTGCAGCGAACGCGGCTGCTTGGCCATTTCCGGATCCTCCTGTTCCGACGCGATGTCAGCGAGAACGGACCCTACTCGACCGCCAGGAGCCCGCTCGCCGGAGGGCCCGGCGCAGCCCACCGCGTGACGGTTCACGGCGGGCCTGGGGCGATGTACGGTCGCAACGCGCCCGCTTTCACTTGCTGGCCAGCACATCCACCCGCTCGATCGAGGGCGGCTCGGCGAACAGTCTTGCGTTGTCGCTGAGCCCCTGCGCCACCTTCCCGTTGAGGTGGGCGTCGCGACCCGCGTCGTCCTCGAACGCGTCGAAGATGCCGAACGTCGAGGGGCCCAGCCGGATCGCGTACCAGACGATGGTGCCCGGCTCGTCCTCCACGAGCGCCTGTCCCTGCTGGAGGAACGCCGCCACCTCGTCCTCGCTTCCCGCCGCCGCTTCGAGCCTGACGTACAACCCGACCTTCACCACGATCTCGTCTCCCTTCCGAGGGTCCGAGACCAGGGTCTCCGCGATCGCCCCCCGTCACTCCTGCCCTCGGTGGGCAACTCCTTCAGGAGGCGATCAGTCGAAGCCTTTCGAGTGACCCGCGGGCGCTCACACGCCCGGGACGGTCGCGAGCGGTGCGGAGGTCGCGCAACGTCTCCAGCATGCCGATGACCGCTTCGAGCGGGGGGCCGCTGGCCGTGATGCCGTCGAGCCGTTCTTGTGGCGCGGTCTTGGCCGGCCGTTCCAGGAAGGGCTTGACGAGCTTGTGGTGGTGGAAGGCGTACGCGGCCCCGTGGGCCTGACACACGCCCAGGAACAGCTGCGCGTTGCGCCGGAGGTGTGGAGTGACACCGCCTGTCGCCGCTTCGTGAAGGAACGTCTCGAGCAGCGACCCGCTGTCGACGGCTGCCCTGAGCAACGTCTGGTCCTCCGGCGGGACGTACGCGTACTTCTCGGCGAGCAGCGTCTGGTAGAAGGGATCTTGCGCCTGACATAGGCCGAGCAGGAGGTCGATCTCGTTGACCGCGGCGAAGTCGCCGGCGTTGGCTCCGCGGTACTCGATGCTCCCGACCCGGTAGGGCTTGAAGTAGGGCCGGATGTTGAAGAAGAAGCGGTCGACCTCCACCGTCCGACTGAGGGTCTGGTTGAAGCGGAGCACATCGTCGAGCGCTGCGCGCGCATCCTCGAAGAGGTAGCCCGCCATCGGGTTGGAGACGCCCATGGGCGGGATCCGCCTCAGCGCGTTGGCGGCACGCTGATAAGCCAGGACAGCGAGCCCGTTGTTGTTGATGAACGCGCGTTCGTCCGGCAGGGAGGTGAAGGTGCGGTAGGTGTCGCGGACGGCCAGGTTGTAGAGCGCCTGGTGCGCGAAGACGTACCTGGGGGCGACGCCGAGGGAGGAGCCGAGCCGGTTGGCGATGCTCCACGCGGCCGCCAACGCGCCGGTGCTCGCGACCTCGGATCGATCGATCTCATGACGACGGCAGGCTCCGAGGTGGTAGCCGACCATGCCGAGCAGCTCGTATCGTCCTCGTGCGTCCGACGGCAGCCTTCCGTCGTCGGCGATGCGCCGGGTGAGCTCGGCACCGTCCAGGAGGAGGGTCTTCTTGAGCTCCTCCAGATTCGGACGATCGCAGACGATCTCGAGCCGAGCCGCATAGTACGCCTGCTCGAGCTGGGTGTTCAGCTCTCTGAAGTCAGTCCTCAGCCACTGGTCGAAGGACTCGACGACTGCGCTGGAGGCCGTCACAGGTGCCGGACGGCGTCGAGCAGCCGTTCCACGTCGTCGTGATCGGTGTAGTGCAGCGCCCCCGCACGCACGCCGGAGTCGAGTCCGAGTCGGGCGAAGAGCTCGATGGCGTAGAAGCTCCCGTGCCCGACGGCGATCTCCCGGTCCGCGAGCGCATGCGCGACGTGGGCGGAGGACAGGCCGTCGACCGTGAAGGCGACGGTGCTGGTGCGGCGTGACGGGGAACCGATCAGGTTGACGCGGGGCAGGTCCTGCAGCCCCGCGAGCAGCGCAGCGAGCAGCTCGCCTTCGTGACGCTCCGCGGCGGCCCAGTCCACGTCGCGCACGTACCGGGCTGCCGCGGCCAATCCCGGCAGCAGCTCGAAGGGAAGCGCTCCTCGTTCCCATGCCTCGGGTCCGTGCGCGGGCGCGGGCCGGATCCTGGTCGGGCGCAGGGTGTCCAGCAGGCCGGGTCGCACGCACAGAGCGCTCACGTGCGGCCCGAACCACTTGTACGCCGAGCAGACGACCGCGTCGGCATGGCAGCCGGCGACCTCGGCCGGACCGTGGGGCACCGCATGCACCGCATCTAAGAGCAACACCGCCCCGTTTGCGTGGACGGCATCGGCGATGGCCGCAAGGTCGGGCTGCGTACCGGTGACGTTCGACGCCGCCGTCATCGCGACGACGCGCGTGCGTGGTGTCAACACCTCGGAGATCGCGGCGACGGGCAGGTCGAGCGTCCTCGGGTCGGCGCGCGCCAGCTTGACCGTCGCGCCGGTCTTGCGGGCCAGGTCCAGCCAGGGGCTGATGTTGGCGTCGTGGTCGAGCTCCGTGCAGACGATCTCGTCGCCAGGAGACAGATGCTCGCCCAGCGCCGACGCGAACCGAGCGATCAGGACCGTGGTCGACGGGCCGAGGATCAGGCCATCGGGCTGACCGCCCAGCAGTTCCGCGACCACCGTGCGGCAGTCCGCGAGCAGGTCTTCCGTTGCACGTGAAGCGGCCGACGGCCCCTGGAGGTTGGCGACATCGTGCCCCGACAAGTACGCGAGGACGGCGGTCGCGGAGGTATCGAGAACCTGACTGCCGGCCGGGCCGTCGAGTCGTGCCCAGCCATCGTGCAAGCCGGGGAAGCGGTCACGGTTCATCTTGCGCCTTGCGACCCGCTCTGCCCACGCATGTGCCACCGCC
>JBPCNM010000074.1:0-9574 GCA_051001255.1 Solirubrobacteraceae bacterium | reverse complement strand
CCAGATCATCTTCGAACCCGTAGTTGTAATCGAGATATTCGTCCTGGACGCCGAGCCGTCCAGGAGCGGTCGCCCCAAGCAGGAATGACGTGACGGCGGGTGGGCCGCGCTGTCCACCCTTCCCGCTGCCCGAACGCCCCTTGCGCGGGCGACCACGGCCGTGGGATGCTCGGCGCGTGGACTGGCGCAACCAGGAGGAGCGCGAGCGGATCCAGGCTCCGGAGCCGCAGACGCAGCCCGAGCGCGAGGCGCCGTCGCCGATGGCGCAGCTGGCGTCCGACGTCGGCAACCACGCGTTCTCCTCCATGCTCGGGCGCAGCCCGCTCGCCCGCGACGCCGAGCAGGGCGCCGGGATCCTGGCCGATGGCACCGTCCACTCCGAGGTGCAGTCGACGATCGGCACGACGCGCGGCGGCGGCACCGGGCTCGATCCCGGCGTCGCGACCCGGATGTCGGACACGCTCGGCGACCTGTCCGACGTGCGCGTGCACACCGACGACACGGCCGACAAGCTCAACCGCTCGGTCTCCGCGCGCGCGTTCGCGACCGGCACCGACGTGTACTTCGCCAAGGGCGAGTACAACCCCGGCTCGGCGTCCGGCGACAAGCTGATCGCGCACGAGCTCGCCCACGTCGTCCAGCAGCGCGGCTCCGCGGCGGGCGGCCCGCTCAGCGTGACCGAGCCCGGCGACGCGATGGAGCGCGAGGCCGACTCGGTGGCCGAGCGGTTCTGATGGGTGCGGACGGTCCGGCCACCGTCGGATTCGACTTCATCGACCGCCGCGTGATGGCGGCGGTCGAGCGGGTCGCCTCGAGCGACCCCAACCCGGCCGACCCGTTCCGCGGGCTCTACATCTCCGACGACCGCGCGCTCGAGCTGAGCCGCGGCGACTCGATCTCCGACGCCGACGACCGGCTCGCGCACGTGACGCGGGCGCTCGGGCTCGACCTGCTCGACGCCGCCGTGCTGGCGATCTGCGCGGCGCCGGAGCTCAACCCGCGCTACGGCCGCCTGTACGCCTACCTGCAGGACGACGTCACGCGCAAGCTCCCCAGCCCGCGCCTGGTCGGGCACCTGCTGTGCGGCGACGGCGTCTCGGCCGGCGAGGTCATGATGGCGTTCGAGCGCACTGCGCCGCTGCGCGCGAGGGGCGCGATCCGGCTGCACGGCGACGCGCAGACGCCGCTCGCCGAGCGCCCGATCAAGCTGTCGAACCGGCTCGCCGCGCACCTCCTCGGCGTCGGCATGGACGATCCGCCGGCGGGCGGCAAGCTGCGGATGGTCCTGCATCCCGACCACGACCCGGGCCGCCACGAGGCGGTCGCGGCGCTGGCCGCGACGCTCGCCCACCCCAGCTCGCTGCCGGTCGTGCTCGCCGGCCCGGACGCCGAGGCGCTCGTGGCCAGGGCCTTCGGCCGCGCGCTGGTGGTCGCGCACATCCGCGAGGTCGACAGCGCCGACACCATGGCCGAGGCGGCTCTGATCGCCGCGCTGGAGGACCGCCCGCTGGTGTTCGAGGGGCTCGAGGACGTCGAGCCGGGCGAGCGGCCACGGCTGCTGCGCGCGATCGAGCGGCGCGGCGAGCGCATCGTGGTCTGCGCGCCCAACCGCAACGCCGCGCTCACGCTGGGCGACCGCACGTCGCTGCTGATCGAGGCGGCCGCGCCCAGCTTCGCCGAGCGCCGGCTCGCGTGGGAGCAGGCCTCTGGCGCCGCCGACGCGCGCGACGTCGCGGCGAAGTTCAGGCTCTCGATCGGCCAGATCCTCGAGGCGGCCGAGGTCTCCCGCCTGGCTGCCGCCGGCCGCGGCGCCGCCGCGCCCGAGCCGGCCGAGCTGGACCTCGGCGCCCGCCAGGCCTCCTCCTCCCGCCTGGGCGAGCTCGCCACGCGGATCCCGCCCGGCTATACGTGGGAGGACCTCGTGGTGCCGGAGCGCCAGCGCGAGCTGCTGGGCTCGATCAGCGCCTACCTGCGCCACCGCGACCGCGTGCTGTCGGAATGGGGCTACGAGAAGACCGTCGCGCGCACCCAGGGGCTCAAGGTCCTGTTCGCCGGCGAGTCGGGCACCGGCAAGACGATGTCGGCGCAGGTGCTGGCGGCCGAGCTGGGCCTCGAGATGTTCCGCGTCGATCTCGCCACGGTCGTGTCCAAGTACATCGGGGAGACCGAGAAGAACCTCGACCGCATCTTCAACGCCGCCGAGGGCTCCAACGCGATCCTCTTCTTCGACGAGGCCGATGCGCTGTTCGGCAAGCGCTCGGAGATCTCGGACTCCCACGACCGCTACGCCAACATCGAGGTCGCCTACCTGCTGCAGAAGATGGAGGGCTACCCGGGCGCGGTCATCCTCGCCACGAACTACCGCCGCAACATCGACGACGCGTTCGTGCGCCGGCTGGACTTCGTGATCGACTACCCGTTCCCGGAGGCCGAGGATCGCGAGCGCATCTGGGCGCTCGTGCTGCCCGACACCGCGCCGGTGGCGCCCGACATCGACCTCGCGTTCCTCGCCGCCAACTTCAAGCTGTCGGGCGGCGCGATCAAGAACTGCTCGCTCTCGGCCGCGTTCCAGGCCGCCGACGACGGCGACGTGATCGAGATGCGCCACCTCGTGCGCGCGGTCGCGCAGGAGTACGGCAAGCAGGGTCGGCTGACGCTCGAGGCCGACTTCGAGCACTTCCACGAGCTGATCCGGGTCCCGAATGGCAAGAGCGCGCCGCCGTCCTGAGGAGCGCGAAGCGGAGGAGGAGCCGGTCGCCGAGGAGGACCGGCCGCTGGACTCGGGCACGATCCAGTCGCTGCGCGAGGCCGACCCGCGTGCCCGCGCGCAGGCGATCCTCCAGCTCCAGCGCCTGCACGGCAACGCCGCCGTGCAGCGCGTCATCCGCTCGCTGCAGGTGACCGACGCCAGCCGCGACGCGCGCGTGCAGATGATCGGCGAGCGCGCCGAGGAGCCCGCGCCGTCCGGCCGGATGGAGAAGGCCGTCCTGTATCGCGAGGCGATCGAGGCCGAGCTCGACGCCGCGCCGCTGGCTGCCAAGTCCGAGCGCGACCTGGTCACCGACAACGTCAACACGATCGGCCAGATCTTCACGAACTACCAGGCCGCGCTGCACGAGTTCGAGGCGGCCGTGCAGGGTGGCGCGGGCGAGGCCGTCCCGCGCGAGCTGGCCAAGGAGGTCCTGCGCGAGGCGGCGCGCGACGTGTTCGAGCCCGTGATGGCCGCCGCGGCGGAGACCGCCGGCGAGGTCGCCGACCACGTCGCGGACGGCCTCGGCGTGACCGGCGACGCGCCGGCCGAGTCGCCGCGCCAGCCGGGCGCCAGCGCGCCGGCCTACGCGCTCACCAACCTCGTCGTGGCCGAGCGGCGGCGCATCGCGGCCACGCAGATGCGGCTCCTGAAGGCGCAGATCAGCTTCGCCGCGGCGGCCGAGACCAGGGCGGAGGCGGGCGGCTCCGGTTACCGCAGCCGGCTGGCGGCGGCCAGTATGGACCTCAACGAGATGGAGGAGAGCTCGCACAGCGCCGGCGGCATCCTCAAGACCCTCATGGAGCGCTACCACGAGGCCGCGAAGGGGCGCGCCCAGGTCCGCATCGTGATCGACCGCGACTGGCAAGTGGTGCGCGCCCACATCACCGCGCCGCGCGGGAGCAAGCTCGCCGGCCAGCTACTGGCCGACCACAGCGGCTCGTTCGACCTCAACGCGCTGCACCTCGCCCGCCATGTCACCTGGGAGCCCGACGAGCTCGCCGTCTGCGAGGCGCTGATCGACGACCGCGGCACGCCGCGCCGGTTCGACCGCAACGACAAGGGCGGCCGGTACTTCGACGAGTTCCAGCGGCGCCTGCGCGCCGACGGCCTGCCGCACACGCGCGTGTTGACCGGCGACTGAGTCGCGCCGGGGGGCGAACGTCCATCTTCCCTATAGGGGGTGAAGATGGACGTTCGCTTGATCGAGCTGGCCGCCAACCAGCACCGGTGCGTTGCGACGAGGCAGCTTCACGCGCTCGGGTACGGCGACAACGCCATCGCCCATCGAGTCGCCGGCGGCCGCCTCGTCCCCATGTTCGACGGCGTGTATGCCGTCGCTCCGCTGCTCGCCGAGCAGCGCACGCATTGGATGGCCGCCACGCTGACCGCCCCCGGCAGCGTCCTGAGCCACGCCAGCGCGGCGGCGGCGTGGGGATTCCGGCCCGTCGATGCGCCGTTCGAGATCGTCACACGCCGGGGCAGCGGCGGCCCGCGCCGGCTCGACGGCGTCCTGGTCTGCCGCAGCCGGACCCTCGACGAGACAACGCTGGAGGGGATACCGATCACCACACCGGAACGGACGCTGATCGACCTCGCGCCCCACCTCGGCGACGGTCGGCTCCGCCGGGCGGTCCGCGAAGCCTGCAGACTCAAGGTCACGACGCCGAGCGCCGTCTTCGTGGCGCTCGCCCGCCATCGCGGCCGCCGCGGCGCCCGCAGGCTGGACATGGCCGCGTCCCGCTACGCCGGGCTCCCACTGCACCGCACGAGGAGCGACGCCGAGGCCGTGGCACTGCAGCTGCTCCGCGACGCCGGAGGCCCGCGGCCCGACCTGAACCAGAAGATCGCCGGCGAGGAGGCCGACCTGAGCTGGCCGCGCTGGAGGCTGATCGTCGAACTGGACGGGCGGCAGTACCACCTGGACCGGGCGGAGGACCTCCGCAAGCAGCGCACGTGGGAGGCCGCGGGCTGGACTGTGCACCGCCTCCCAACCGATGATGTCTACCTCCATCCGCAGCGTCTGCTCGCCGTTGCCGATTGGCGCGAACGTCGGTGAGTCCGAGCTATGTCACGCACTGGCCGACGTTCGCGGCTGGGAGGGTGTGCCCGGAAGTGCGCCCGAAGTTTCCCCACCGGCCGGCGCGCTCCGGTTAGGGTCGGAATCCGCATGGCGCTGGTCATAGACGTACCGCTCAACACGATGCTCGCCGACCTCGACGAGACGCTGCGCGTCCTGCTCAAGCGCGAGCTCGGGCGGCACGGGTTCGACGGCGTCGACGTCGCGTTCGACGCGCCCGCGCGCGACTGGTCGAGCCAGCTCTCGGGCCCGACGGTCAACCTCTTCCTCTACGACCTGCGCGAGTCGCACGAGTTCCGCCCGACGGAGTGGCACCAGGACCACTCCAACGGCAGCCACCGCGAGGTCCGGCCGCCGATGATCATGGAGTGCTCCTACGCGGTGACCGCGTGGACGCAGGCGGTGGAGGACGAGCACCGGCTGCTCTCGCAGGTGCTCGGTGTGCTCTTCGCGTTCCCCCAGCTGCCGGACGACGCGCTGGCCGGGCGGCTCGCCGAGACCGCCCAGCGCTTCGCGATCGAGGGCAAGATCGGCCAGCCCAAGTCCGACGGCAAGGCCGACTTCTGGTCGGCCGTCGGCGGTCAGTACAAGGCGTCGCTCGACTACGTGGTGACGCTGGCTTGCGAGTCGGGGATCGCCTACGAGCGCGGGCCCGAGGTGCGCACGCAGACGTTGGGCGCGCGGCTCGCCGACGCGCCCGCCTCGACGGTCACCGAGATGTACCGCTTCGGCGGCAAGGTGCGCGACGCCGGCGTCGCTCCGCTGCCCGACGTCTGGATCACGCTGCCGGCCCTCGGGTTGTTCGCCTCCTCCGATCCGCAGGGCCGCTTCCTGCTGCACCGCGTGCCGCCGGGGACGCACTCGCTGATCGCGCGCACGCGCGACGGCGCCGAGGCCAAGGCGGAGATCGCCGTGCCCGGCGCCGTGCTCGACCTCACGGTGGCGCCCTCGGAGCGTGCGGGGAGCTCCGCCAAGCGCGCCGGAAGGAAGGGCAGTTGACCGAATGGGCACCACGTGCTGCCCGAACGACTGCCCTCGCCCCTCTGGCGCGCGGGTGCCCGGACCGGGGAAGGTGAGTCCCTATGCCCATCGATGACTTCGCCCGGCCGCGCGTGCTGCTGGGGAACCTCGAGCCGATGGTCCGCCTGGGGATGATCGACGTCCTCGCGGAGGACGGGATCGAGGTGATCGGCGAGGAGGAGCGGCCCCAGGCGCTCGTCCTCATGGCCGGGCGGCTCCGGCCCGACGCCGTCGTGCTCGACCTCCACCAGGGGTCGTCGCGCGAGCTCTGCGAGCGGGTGCGGACCGCTTCGCCAGACACCAAGGTCATCCTCTGGGCCCGCGACGAGGACGCGATGGAGGTCCTCGATCCCGGTGCGACCACGCCGCGGCGGTTCTTCGCCTCGGTGCCCGAGGAGCTCCGCAGCGAGTTGCGCACTGTCCGTCTGAACCGAGTGGAGGAGTAGCTCCAGCATGCCCACGTACCTGACTCCCGGCGTCTACGTCGAGGAGGTGCCCTCCACTTCCAAGCCGATCGAGGGCGTCGGCACCTCGATCGCCGCGTTCGTGGGGCTCGCGCCCGGTGGACCGGTCAACACGCCGATGCGCGTCTCCAACTGGACCCAGTTCGCCAAGATCTTCGGCGACGTCTCAGAGCCCGACAACGGTCCCTTCATGGAGGGCGCGTATCTCGCCCACGCGGTCTACGGCTTCTTCCAGAACGGCGGCGGCCTGTGCTGGGTCGTGCGCGTGGGCGCCGGCGACGGCGCCGCAGCGCGTCCGCAGGCGGCGCTGCCCGTCGCGGCCGACAAGTCGATCGAGGCGTTCCGCGTCGAGGCGCTCAAGGACGTCAACGGCGGCGTCAAGGTCGAGCTGAGCGAGGAGCCGGGGACGGGCGAGGGCGCCGAGCCGACGTACAAGATCGTCGTCGACGCCGGCACGGACGGCAAGGAGGAGTACGAGGGCCTGACGCTCAAGAAGGGTCGCCAGAACCTCGCCACGAAGGTCAACCAGGCCTCCAAGTTCCTCAAGATCACCGAGGCGGCGGGCCTGCCGGACTCGCGCCCCGCGACCGGCACCTACACGCTCTCGGCGCCCAGCGCGCCGGCGGAGGAGGTAAAGGCGACCGACTTCGAAGGCGACGTCGCCCGCCGTCAAGGCATGGGCGGCCTGGCCGCGGTGGACGAGATCACGATGGTCTGCATGCCGGACGCGATGACGCTCGCTCCCAACGGCGGCGGCGACGTCGCGCTGCGCGACCTGCAGGGCAAGATGATCGCCCACTGCGAGAGCGCCGGCGACCGCATGGCGGTCCTCGACGCGCCGCCGAACCTGCTGCCGCAGGAGATCCTCGAGTGGCGGATGAACACCGCCGGCTACGACTCGAAGTTCGCGACGCTCTACTACCCGTGGATCGAAGTCATGGACCCGTTGACGAACCAGCCGATGCTGGTCCCGCCGTCGGGCCACGTGGCGGGCGTGTGGTGCCGCACCGACGCGAGCCGCGGCGTCCACAAGGCCCCGGCCAACGAGGTCGTCATGGGCGTCAACGGGCTCGGCTTCCAGGTCACGCAGGGCGAGCAGGGCGGCCTCAACAAGGTCGGCATCAACTGCATCCGCTCGTTCCCCGGCCGCGGCATCCGCATCTGGGGGGCGCGCACGCTCTCGAGCGACCCGGAGTGGCGCTACATCAACGTCCGGCGCCTCTTCAACTACGTCGCCGAGTCGATCATGGAGGGCACCCAGTGGTCGGTGTTCGAGCCCAACGACGAGCGGCTGTGGATGCAGCTGCGGATCGCGGCGTCGAACTTCCTCACCCGCACCTGGCGCGAGGGCGCGTTGTTCGGCGCGACGCCCGAGCAGGCCTTCTTCGTCAAGTGCGACGCGGAGACCAACCCGCCCGACGTGATCGAGGCCGGCCAGGTCATCTGCGAGATCGGCATAGCGCCCGTGAAGCCCGCCGAGTTCGTGGTCTTCCGCCTCAGCCAGTACTCGGCCGGCGCGTCCGAGGTCGAGTAGGCGTCCAAACCCCCGAAAGGAACCTGAGAAGACATGGCAAGCGCACAGAAGCCGCGGCCGACCAACCACTTCAAGCTCACGCTCGCGGGCAAGGAGGCGATGGGCCAGTTCCGCGAGGTCTCGGGCCTGGACTCCGAGTCGGAGATCGTGGAGCAGAAGGAGGTCGACGCCAACGGCAACCCGATCGTGCTCAAGGTGAACGGCAACCTGAAGTGGTCGAACATCGAGCTCAAGCGCGGCATCGACGTCAACAAGGGCCTGTGGGAGTGGCGCTACATGGTCGAGTCCAAGGGACCCGACGAGGCGCGCACCGACTGCATCCTCGAGCTGCTCGACTACGACGGCTCGGCGATCGCGACCTACAACATCACGCAGGCCTGGCCCTCGAAGTACACGGGCGCGTCGATGAACGCGGGCTCGAACGAGATCGCCGTCGAGGGCATCACGATCTGCCACGAGGGCTTCAAGCGGATGTAGCGATGCGGACGGAGTACGCCTTCACCCTCCCCCGCGGCTTCGTGGACGCCGCCGGCGCCGTGCACCGCGAGGGCACGATGCGCCTGGCGACGGCACGGGACGAGATCGAGCCGCTGCGCGACGCGCAGGCACGCCAGAACGAGGCGTACCTCGCCGTGCTCCTGCTCGCCCGCGTGGTCACCCGGATCGGAGATCTCACGGAGATCACGCCCGGCGTGGTGGAGGAGCTGTACGCGGCGGACTTCGACCATCTGCAGCGTCTGTACGAGCGGATCAACACCGACGGAGAGGCGGTGGGCGCGGTCACCTGCCCCCACTGCGCTCAGCCGTTCGAGGTGGACCTCACGGAGATAGAGGACGGGCGCCTGGGGGAATGACGCGGCCGTCTTCCGCGCAAGTGTTCGCGGAGACGGCCCGGCTCGCACATCACTTCCACTGGCCGCTCGACACGATCCTCGACCTGGAGCACCACGACCGCCGGCGCTTCCTCCGCGAGGCCGATGCGCTGGCCGGCTACGTCACGGACGAGATGCACCCAGAGCAGTGAACCGATGGACCACAACGCTCCCCGACATCCACCTGTGCCCCCCGACGAAGTCGGCTCGATGCCTGCCGGCTCGGTGCCTGTGCCGGCCGACGAACCCGACTCGGTGCCTGTGCCGGCCGACGAAGTCGGCTCGGTGAAGCCCCGGATCGGGCGCCGGCTCATCGGCCGCCAAGCCGCGGTGACGCGTGCCAGCGGGCTGCGGCTGGGGCGCGCCGTGACCGGCCGGCACGAGCGGCCCGAGCCCGCGCGGGCCGCGCTGCGGCTCGTGCCCAAGCCGGCGGGGCTCGCCCGCACCGCGGCCGCGGTGCCCGCTGCCCTGGCGGGCGCCGAGTCCTGGACGCCATCCACCACCGAGAGCACGATCACGCCGGGCATCTCCGACTGGGGCTCGGAGTGGCTGTTCGGTGACGCCGACGCCGCCGTCGCCACCGGCTCCCCGTTCATGGGCGGCGCGGGCATCAGCCCGCCCACCCCGGAGGAGAAGCGGGTCGCGCGCCTCAAGCGCGGCGGTCCCGAGGTCGCTCGCGCGGCCAGGATCCTGGAGGGCGGCGAGCGTCCGCCCGCCGCGGAGCCCGGTGGCCCGCCACCGAGCGCACCGGAGCCGGATGCGCCCGCCGCGGCCGGACCGGCCCGCGCGCCGCGCTTCCCGGCGGAACCACCCGTGTCTACGCCGGCGGCGCCCGCGGCCGGGTCAGGTCCGGCG
>JBPCNM010000073.1:0-5112 GCA_051001255.1 Solirubrobacteraceae bacterium | reverse complement strand
CCCGCGAGCGTAGTGACAATCGAAGCTTCACGCCGCGACCGTGCGCAGACGGATCCTTGAGTTCTCGCTGTGATGGCAACAGCGGGGGCGTGACGGCGGCGGTCGCGGATGCCGTCCACCATGGACGACCGCCGCCGAATGGTCAGCGGCCGATGCGGTAGCGGACGTGCGTCGCGTGAGGTGAGTGGATCACCTCGACTGGCTCGAGCCCAGGGTTGTCCACGTCATCGAGCAGGCGCTCGCCCCCGCCGAGCAGGACGGGGACGATGTCGAGCACGAGTTCGTCGATCGCACCCGCCGCGAACGCCTGTTGCACCGTCGAGGCGCCGCCGGCGATGTCAACGTCGCCGTTGCCGGCGGCTGCCTTCGCCTGCTCGAGGGCGACGACAAAGCCGGCTGTGACGAAGTGGAATGTCGTCCCGCCGTCCATCTCGATCGGTTCGTGCGCGTGGTGGGTGAGGACGAACACCGGCGCGTGGTAGGGCGGCTCGTCGCCCCACCACCCGCGCCAGTCACGGTCCCACTCGCCCCGGATCGGGCCGAACATGTTGCGGCCCATGACGTACGCGCCGCGGCGCTTCATCAACTCGTCGCGCGGGCCGGCATCCGCCTCGTGACCGGGCTCGCCAGCGTGCCAGTGCCATTCGTGGAGCTTGAGACCGCCGACGCCGACTGGGTCGTCGCGGCCTTGGTCCGGCCCGGCGACGAAGCCGTCGAGGGAGATGGACATGTGACAGGTGGTGCGGGTGCGGACCAGGTCCTTGTTGCTGGGAGTCATGCAGAGAGGACCGCGTCCGCGACATTCATCGGTGACCGTGCGGAAGGCCGAAACTCTCGCGCTCATCCATCAGGGCTCGAGCATATGACGCATCAGCCGCGTCCCGTTGCGCCAAGCCTGACTGGGACCGACCGGACGGCCCGGATCGTCGGGCGCTACACCCGTCCGGTGTGTTCGATCAGCGCGTCGACGAGGAGATCCCAGGTTCGTGGCGGTGGCAGCTGGTGGCCCACGCCGTCGAGTTCGATCAGTCGCGCGTCGGGGATCGCGTTCGCCAGCGCCCTGCCGTGCGCGAGCGGAAACAGCGGATCGGCCGTGCCATGCAGCACGAGTGTCGGCAGACCGTCGAGCCGGCTCAGCCCGGCGTCGGCGGGCCCGTCGTCGTCGAGCACGGAGTGGTTGGTCAGGCTCGCCGCCATGTCGTCGGTTCGGTCGAACACGCGCCGGGCCGTGGCGCGCAGCCGCGCCTCATCGAAGCTGTCAGGTCCCGCGTACGGGCGTTCTGCTTCGACGATCGTGTCGACCACGGCGTCCCGGTCGGCCCAATCGGGCTCCGAGTGCTCCGCGGCGAAGGTGGCCTGAAGCTCGGGCGACATGCCTGGCAGTCCCTCGATGCTGGGATCGATGGGGCTCGTGGAGATGAGCGTGAGGCTTGTCAGCCTGTCGCGATGCTCGAGCGCGAGGCGCTGCGCGATGCCGCCGCCCATCGAGAGCCCGACCACGTGCGCGCGCTGGACGCCGAGGGCGTCGAGCACCGCGATGGCATCGGCGACCATGTCCGCGCCGCTGTAGCCCGGTGAACCCGGCGGCCAGCTTGTGGAGCGGCCGGTGTCGCGCTGGTCGTAGCGGACCACTTGGCGCCCCCGTTGCACGAGGCGGCGGCAGAGGTCGTCCTCCCACCAGTCCATCGACCAGGTCGCGCCGCCGATCAGCAGCAGCGTCGGCGCATCCGGGTTCCCCATCGCCTGGACGCAGAGCCGCACCTCGTCATCGACTCGGACGGTGGTCGTCGCTTCGGTCATCGTTTGCGCTCCTGGTCGCGGTGAAATCTATAGCGCAGACCCGTGCTCCGGCCCGAACTCATCGCTCGGCCGAGCTCCACTCTTCGCTGGCCGAACGCCAGCGCCACGTACGCCGCGGGTCTGGCTCGAGATGCCCGACGCCCGCGCCGCCGCCGAGCTGCCACGCGCCCGCGGACCCGGGCCGCTCGACCCGCCAGACAGGTCCGGACCGGCTGGGTCGTAGCAGTGCACCCGCAGCTCGCCGCGATAGCGCTCCGCGTGCTCGGCGAACGCCGCCTCGTCGCTGACCTCCATCCGCATCGCGCGGAGTGTCACGTACGGGCGTGAAGTTGGCCGACGCATACCCGCGACTCGCTGCCCCGCTTACCGACCGTCGACCGGGACACCTCCGCGCGGGGGGACGCAGACCCCTGGCTTCAGTAGCGTGCGGCTCATGATCCAGTGCGCGCTCAACGGCGACTACAGCCGCGACGATCACCCGGACGTCCCCGTGACGCTGGAGCAGCTCGTCGCCGACGCGGTCGCCTGCCGCGCGGCCGGCGCGGCTTCCGTGCATCTGCACCCGCGTCGGCCGGCCGACGGGGCCGAGTCACTTGCCCCGGACGTCCACGATGCCGTGGTCGCGGCGATCCGTGCCGCCGTCCCGGACCTGGAGATCTCCTGCTCGACCCAGGAGGACATCGACCTCGGCGATGCGCCCGATCGCATCGCGGCGATCCGGGCATGGACGAGCCCGCCCGACGCCGTCTCGCTCAACCTGGCCGAGCAGGGAGTGATCGAGCTCGGAGCTGCGCTGCTTGATCGGGGCATCGGGATCGAGGCCGGGGTGTTCACGCTCGACGGCGCCGAGGCGCTGCTCGCTGCGCCGTGGGCGTCGGCGATTCACCGCGTGCTCGTGGAGACGATCTACGAGCACGACGACCGCGCCGCAGTCGAGCTTGCGCGTGCGATCGATGCGCGCGTCAGTGGCCTCGGGCGGCCTCGGCTGTGGCATGGCGACGCCCGCGCGAACTGGGCGGTGGTCGACGCCGGTATCGCTGCTGGCGTCGATGTGCGCGTCGGCTTAGAGGACACGCTCGTCGGCCGCGACGGCGGACCGGCGCCCGCCAACGCCAACCAAGCCGCCGAGATCGCCGCGGCGGCGGATGTCGGGCGCAAGTGAGTTGCCAGAGCTCGCGCAGCTGATCTCTCGGCAGCAGCGGCGGGCAGCCTCCCGTGCGACCTTTCGGTGCCGTAAGCGTCGCTCTACGGCGCAATCTCCGTCGATCGGAGTCACGACGTCGGTGGGATCGTCTCCTCCGCGTCAAAGGACGCGGTCAGCGAGCTGAACACCCAGTATCCTCGTGCTCCAGGATGTACTGCGCGATCTCAGGCACACGCTTGTCCGACAGCACGCGCTGAGCGCGCTGCTCGGGCGACATGGCACCCCAGTCGTTGAACTTGAAGTACTGCGGCACCAGCGCCAGAGGGAACATGACGACGTAGAAGTCGCGTGCTCCCATGCGGCCGCGAACGGCAGCCAGATCCATCGTATTCGCTACGGTGGTCGGGTGGCGCTCGACCTGTACGCGGGGATCCGGGTCAGCGACTACGAGACGGCGAAGCCCTGGTACGAACGGCTGCTCGGCGCCGAGCCTTCCTTCATCGCGCATGCGACGGAGGCGGTCTGGGAGCTCGCGGAGCATCGCTCGCTGTTCATCGTGGAGGATGCAGAGGGCGCCGGCCGGGCGATCCACACCATCTTCGTCGACGACCTGGACTCGCTCGTTGCGAGATCGCCGCGCGCGGCATCGAGCCGGACGAGCGGGTGACGTATCCGGGCAAGGCGCGCAAGGCGATCTATCGCGACCCCGACGGCAACGAGATCGGGTTCGGTGGCGCGATCGCGTGAGCTGATCTCTGGGCATTGCATAGGAGGACTCGCGAACGCCGCCTGGGCGGGGTCGTTCGGCACCCGGAGGCGCGCGCGTGCTCGGTCCGAGTGAGTGGGGACTCGACCGTCGTTCTACAGCGCCAGTGTCATTCGACCGTCGCTCTAGATGTATCCTTACTTCAAGCAATGAGTAAGGAGAGCGAGATGGACGAGCGAGCGCGTCTCACGTCGAAAGGGCAAGTCACGATCCCGAAACGGGTTCGCGACGCGCTGGACCTGCAAACAGGCGACGAGGTGGTGTTCAGGGTCGAGCGCTCGCGCGCGCTGGTGGCCAAGACGCCCGACTTCCTCGGGCTCGCGAGTTCTGTTCCGGTTGCGGCTGACAAGCGCGGGACCGCCTGGGACGACGTGATTCGCCGTACCCGTGCCGAACGCGCGAAGAGTCGGCGCTGACCGCGTTCCTCGACACCAACGTCGTCATTCGTCACCTCACGGGCGACCCGCCCGAGATGGCGGCGCGGGCCACGAAGGTGCTGGCGGAGTCGGGACCGCTGCTTCTGGCCGACCTGGTCGTCGCGGAATGCGTGTACGTACTCGAGTCCTTCTACGAGGTGCCGCGGGGTCGGGTTGCGGAGCTCATGCGGGCGGCGATCGCATTGCCGAGCATCGAGCCGATCGACGCCGACCTGCTGCTTCGCGCGCTAGCCGTGTACGAGATCGATCGACTTGACTTCGCCGAGGCCTACCTCGTCGCCCAGGCCGAGGCTACCGGCGTCGGCGAGGTCGTGTCCTTCGACCGCTCCATCGATCGAGTCGGCACGGTCACCCGTCGCGAGCCGTGATCCCGTCGGGCCTCCACGTCGGCCCTCCTCGTCGCGTTGGCGCGACCCTGGCTCGCGGGGTATGAGTTCCCGGTCGCTCCGAGCGACGCCGAGATCGCCCACGACCGCCGCCAGCTTCAACGTCAGCCGAGCGGAGGAGGGGGGCGGCCGAGCACGGGTCCGGCTGTCAGGACGGCTGGATCGTGCCCCGGCTGGACGCTGGCGCCGGCGTCACGAAGCGCCTTGAGGCGCCTGGCCGACGCTGCTTGCGCGTTGTGGTCGTCGGCGAACATCGGGAACCGGTGGTCGTCGAGCCCGGAGGCGAAGTGGGTGACGTCACCGCCGAGGACGAGCTGAGAACCGACGCGAATCGACTGGTGGCCCGGGGTGTGCCCAGGCGTAAGCAGCAGCTGGATGGATCCGTCGCCGAGTAGGTCGTGGTCGCCGTCGACCAGCACGAGTTGCTCGGCGATGTGCGAATAGTCGCGCGGGAGGTAGAAGTTCCGCTTGACGGCCTCGTCGTCGTGGCCGGCCTCCCACTCGCGCCGTTGAAGCACGATGGGTACGTTCGCCGGGAGTAGGGCCAGCCCGCCGGCGTGGTCGAAGTGCAGATGGGTC
>JBPCNM010000072.1:0-7681 GCA_051001255.1 Solirubrobacteraceae bacterium | reverse complement strand
CGCTTGGTGGCGACGGCGTGGCGCCCTGAGGCGGTCGACGACTGCGTTTCCGCCGCGCCCGACCGCGTGCACGCGGGGGCGCTCGACGTCACCGACGGCGGGCAGGTCGCGGCCGCGGTCGCCGCGGCGCTGGAGCGCTTCGGTCACATCGACGTGCTGGTCAACAACGCGGGCCACGGGTTTGTCGGCGCGGTCGAGGAGATCGCCCTGGACGAGCTGCGCACGCTGATGGACACCATGTTCTTCGGCGCCGTCGCGCTCACGCAGGCCGTGCTCCCGCACATGCGCGCGCAGGGCAGCGGGGCGGTGGTGCAGATCAGCTCCATGGGCGGGCAGGTCTCCGCGGCCGGATTCGGCGCCTACTGTGCGGCGAAGTTCGCGCTCGAGGGGACCTCCGAGGCGCTGGCCGCCGAGCTCGCGCCCCTCGGCATCCGCGTGCTGATCGTGGAGCCGGGCGCGTTCCGGACCGGGTTCGGTGGGGGCCGCATGCAGCGCTCGAAGGCGCTCGAAGCCTACGCCGAGACGGTCGGGCCCACGCGCGAGTTTGTCGACGCGATGGACGGCAACCAGCCCGGCGACCCCGCGAAGGCGGCCGCGGCGATCCTGACCGCGCTCGACGCACCGGAGCCGCCGCTGCGGCTGGCGCTCGGCGCGGATGCGGTCGACGCGATCCGCGCCAAGCACGAGCGGCTGCGCGCCGACCTCGACGGCTGGGAGCGGGTCGCGCGCGACACGGCGCTGGCCTGAGCCCGCGACCGCGCTTGCCCGGGGCGTCGACCGACGACGGCACGATGGTGTGAGAGGCTGCTGCGGTGGGCTATGTCGTCCTGGGCGCAGGAGCGGTTGGCGGGGTCGTCGGCGGTTGGTTGCACCGTCGGGCGGATCTGCTCCAGCCGGGGGAGATCGCGGGCGGGAGGCGACGCGGCGGGTCCTCCTGGCAGAGCCTGCAGCGGTCCACCGGTGACATCGAGACCGACTACCTCAACGGGGAGATCGTGCTGCTGGGCCGTCTGCACGGCGTTCCCACCCCCGCCAACGCCATGCTGCAGCGACTCGCGCGACAACTCTCCATGGACCACCAGCCTCCCGGCGCCGTGCCCGCGACGTGGATCCTCGGACGTCTCGATGAGGCTCGCTGACGCCGGCCGGGCCGATCGGCCCGGCCTCTGCCGTCTCGCTGTGCTCCGGTTTCAGGGCCTGACGATGCGCCCCTCGACGACCGGCGCGGCCGGTGAGTTGGCGGTGATGTACTCGATCGTCACGTCGAGCAGGGCGTCGCCGGCTTGCAGCACGTCGGTGCCCCCGGTCAACGCCGTGTAGCCGTCGCCACCGGTGAACATGAAGTCGTTGGTGACGATGCGGACGGTGTCGGTCGGACCGAGCGGCGTGAGCGCGCCCGCCGGCCCGTCGGGTGCCAGCGAGATCGCGTCCACCACCGGTGTCGTGCCCTCGCAGTGGAAGTCGATCTTGAGCCCGGACACCTGCGGGAAGCGTCCCGTCGCGATCGCGGTGTTGCACGCCGGGCTGAAGCCGCCGGTCAACGCTTCGGTGAGCTGAGCGCCGGTGAGCGTCTCGATCACCGTGCGGTTGCCGAACGGCAGCACGGCGAACACCTCGCCCCACGTGATGTCGCCGGGCGCCTCCCCGGCCGTCGGCGGTGCGACGAGGAGGTCGGCGCGCAGCCCGCCCGAGTTGGTCAGCGCGGCGTCCACGCCGGGGTACTTGACGCGCATCGCGTCGGCGACGAGGTTGCCCATCGCCGACTCGCTGAGGCGGGTCGGGTCGCGCAGGATGTCGGCGTCCTGCCTTCCGATCACCTCGTTGCGCCGCACCGCCGTCTCGGCGTTGGCCGCGTCCACGATCGCCTGCACGTCGGGCCGGGCCGCGACGCCGAGGTTCTTGGCGACGCGCGTCGACGTGCCGGCCCACGCGACGTCGGAGCCCTTGATCATCAGCTGCGCCACCGAGTAGCTGGCGCCGGCGTTGAAGCCCTCGACCACGGGGATGCGGCCGACGACGGTGTTGGCCGCCCGGTGCGTGTGACCGGCGATCACGAGATCGATCGTCGTGTCCTGCAGCGCCTCCACGATCCCGATGATCGGTCCCTGCCACGGTTCGGCGGCGCGGCCGTCGACCGCGTTGGCGCCCAGCACGGCGCCCTCGTGGACGGCGACGATCTGCACCTTGACGCCCTGCGCCCGGAGCTTCGCCGACTCCTCGCGGATGCGTTGGGCCTCGTCGAGGAAGAGCAGGCCCTCCGTGGCGTCGGCACGCACCAGCTCGGGCGTCGTCTTGACCGTGGCGCCGATCACCCCTACGCGCACGCCACCGACGTGGAACACCTCCGACGTCTTCATCCAGTCCGGTGCCCTGCCGGTGGCCTCTTCGACGATGTTGGCCGAGAGGAAGGGGAAGTCGGCGCGGTCCTGGTGGGCCAGGATGCGCTCGATGCCGAAGTCGAACTCGTGGTTGCCGAAGCTCGTGGCGTCGAGCCCCCACGCGTTCTCCACGTCGATCGCCGGCCTGTCGTCGAGCAGGGCCGAGTTCGGCGGCGACGCCCCGACGTTGTCGCCGGCCGCGAGCAGCAGCGTCTGTCCGGGCAGGAACGAGGCCTCCTCGTCGAACATCGTCGCCAGCTGCGGCGCCCCACCGACGGTCACGTTCCGCCCGTCGATCAGCGTGGTGGTCTGCTCGAGCTGGCCGTGGAAGTCGTTCAGCCCGACGATCGACAGCGGGGTATAGCGGCGTCCCCGGTCGAGCAGGTCGCGCCGCACGACGCCCTGGCTGTGCTGAGGCACCGGGACGTCGAGCAGGAACGCCGCCGTGGGCGAGAGATCGATGCTGCGCACGTCGCGGACGACGCCGCGGTCGATCGCCTTGCCGCCGGCGAGGAACGTGGCCCGCATGTTGACGTTGGCCTTCAGGTCCTGCAGGTCGGGGACGTAGCCGTGCTGGCCGAAGAACGCCGAGCGCGCGATCAGCGTGCCGGGCGTCGCCGCGTCGAACTGGTACGGCGGCGCGGAGAACACGACGAGGTCGCCGGTGCGCGTCGGGTGGGCCATGTCGGTCGTGCTGTCGGGACCGTTGGGGATGTGGCGCGCCTCGGCCTTGGTGAATGCCCGGTCGATCACGTCCCAGCCCTCCGGGTCGCCGTCGCCCGTCCAGTCGTTGGGGTCCTCGAGGGCGAGGAACGCCGCCTCGATCGCGGCGACCGTGGCCGCTTCGTCGGCGGCCGCCACCTGCTGGAGCCCGCCGTCCGCCGGATCGCGCCCGGCGAGGTTGAGGTAGATCTGCACCGCGCCGCCGGCCCAGCATGCCTTCGCCTTGCCGATCGTCTCGCCGGTCGCCGGGCGGCAGTTCGACGTCTGCGGCTTCGACAGCAGGCCGAGGTCGACGAGCACCTTGCTCGCGTCGATGGCGGCGAACTGCGGGGCGAACCCGTGGTCGGAGGCGACGAACGTCGTGAGGTCACGGTCGCGGAGTCGCCGCTGGGCCAGGCGCATCGTGGCATCGGCGCCCCGGTAGGCGCGACGGATGAACGCCGCGCGCTGTGAGACGCGGCGGTCGCGGGTGCCGTTGACCTCGACGTCGTCGTAGGCCGGGTTGGCGGCCCCGTTGGGCAGCTTTCTGGTCACCAGCCCGAGGAACTGGTGCTGGAACTCGTCGGTCACCGGGTAGCCGACGAGCGCCAGGTCGGGCTTGTAGGTGTCGAGCACGTAGGAGATCAGCGGGCGGTACGCGGTCTCCCACTGCAGGCCCTGCTCGACATAGGTCTTCTCGCTGACGATGCCGGCCTCGAGGATGGCGAAGTCACCGGCCTGCGACGAGGGGAAGCGCTCGGCGACGAAGTCCTCGAAGTCGCCGGTGAACCCGGGCTCTCCCGGCCACGTCGGCCACGTCGCGATCGCGCGCGTCACCGACGTGTGGAACAACCGCACCTGCGACAGGTCGGCGGCGAGCCGCTCGACCTTGACGAGCATCGCCCCCGTCTTCCCGTCGAGGTTGCTGCCCTGGATCTTGACCTTGACGTCGGCCCACTGGCCCTCGGAGAGGTTGCCGACCGCGTCGTCGCCGTCCTTGGTGAACGCGAACAGGACCCGGTCATAGCGCGTGCGCCCGTCGTCTGCGCTGTCGTAGATGTAGGCGTTGAGCCCGTACTTGTCGACGTCGGCGTCGAGCACGCGGAGCCGCATCTCCTGCGGTGGGCTGTATGACCGCGGCACGTCGACCCAGCCGCCGGCCGGCGTCGGGGCCGCGTGCGGGAACGGGGCCTCGCCGGCGAATCCGTCCGGGTGGTCGAACTGCAGACCGAACGCCGCGGTGAACGACGCCGAGTCGGCGGGCGCGACGTAGTTCGTGGCCACGCCCCTGCCGGAGCGGAAGTTGCGGAAGTCGAGCGTCGGGCCGTCGGTCGAGCCGCTGCGGCCGCCGGCCCACTCGATCTGGGCGACCTTCTTCCCGCCGCGCTCGGCCGCCTGGGCGAGCGTCTCGGCGCCGAGCACGCCGGGATCGAACGCCGCCGTGCGGTTGGCGAACGGCTGCCCGTTCACGTGAAACGTGTTGTTCGTCGACCCGGCGACGCCGGGCCACGCACCCGTGGTCAGCGTGAACCAGCCGGTGCCGGTGTTCGGCGGTGCCTGGGTCAGCAGGCCGTGGTCCGATGCCCGCGCACCCCTGCGCAGCAGCTCGCGGAACCCGGGCACGACGCGCTGGTCGGCGTACTTCTCGATCGTGTCCTGGCGCAGGCCGTCGGCGGCGAAGAACAGCAGCTTGTCGTCCCGACCTTCGCCGCTCTGGACCGCGGACGGCCGGGCCGCCTCGGCGCCGACCCATGGCACGAGACCGGCGGCGACGAGCGCGGCGGCGAGTACGCTCACCATGCGACCACGGCGCCGGCCGCCGTTGGCTCCCGCTGACACGACCTTGCTCATCGCCCACGCCCCTTGATCGCCGGACCTGTGGTCAAGTCGTAACCATACGCATCCCCGTTCGAGACGGCGCACGCCCGGGAAGCACCACGCGCATGGACCTCCACGGCACGACCTGTCTCGTCACCGGCGCCAACCGCGGCATCGGGCTGGCCATCGCCCGGCGGCTCGCCCAGGAGCCCGTGCGGCTGCTCGTGGGCGTCCGCGAGCTCGACCGCTACGAGCCGGTCGACGCGCAGGGGGCGACGGAGGTGCGCCCCGTCGTCGTGGACGTCGGGTCGCGCGAGGCGATCGAGGCGAGCCTCGCCGGCCTGGCGGAAGAACGCGTCGACGTCCTGGTCAACAACGCCGGTGGCTTCACGGCGGGACTGCTCGAGACGCAGGACCTCGACGCGATCTACGACACCGTCCAGGCCACGCTGCTGGGCTCGATCCACCTCACGCGCGCGCTGCTGCCGGGGATGCTGGCCCGCGGCCGCGGGAAGGTCGTGTGCTGCTCGAGCATCGTCGCCTACCTCCATGTGCCCGGCGTCACCACCTACTCCGCCGCCAAGGCCGGCCTCTCGGGCTTCGCGGAGTGCCTGCGCCGCGAGCTGGCCGACACGCCGGTCAGCACACTGCACGTGGTCACCGGCGGGATCGACACCGACATGCTCGACACGGCCAAGGCCGAGCTCGAGCGCCACTACGACACGTCGACGTGGACCCAGTACGAGCCCGGCGACTGGGCCGAGAAGGTCGTGTCCGCGATCGAGGCCGACGACGACGTGCTCGGCCCGGGCGGCAAGGCGGCGATCGGCAAGCTGGCGGCCCATCTGCCGCCCGCTGTGCTCGACACGCTGAGCGGCAAGGCGTTCGATCGCGAGCCGTGAGCGCCGCTCGGGCGGCGGCCTTCAGTCGAGCCAGTCGGTGCCGAAGCGCGGGCTGAGGTGGATGTCGATCTGGCGCAGCGGGCCGTCGCCGGAGTTGACGAAGCGGTGCGGCTCCCCGGCCGGGACGACGACGATCTCCCCTGCGTGGACCTCGCGCTCCTCGTCGCCGGCGACCACCGTCGCGCGCCCCTCCTGGACGATGAACAGCTCGTCGTAGTCGTGCTTGTGGAGATCTGGGCCGCGGCCCGGCGCGGCGTCCACCAGGAGGACGGACACGCCGATGCCACCGTGCGCGTGGCCCTCGAACTCGTGTGCGATCACGCTGAACGGCAGCTGGTCTTGGCTCGTCACGTACATGGCTGGCAGGTTCGCGCAGCGTCCGGCTCCGAGACAGGGCCACGAGGGCGCCGTGGGGGAGGGCCAATCGTGGCGCGCCGGCGGGCGCGATCCCGGGCGCGATCGCGTCAGTTCAGATATCCGTCCAGCGGTCGACTAGAATGTTCAGTGCACCGAAGGACCGGATCGCCGCGCCCACGCATGCGGCGCGCTCCGGAGAAAGGAGGTCCGCATGAGTCGGATCCGTTGCCTGCGCTGTCTGCGGCTTTGGTTCGCTGAGCGCGTCGGAGACCGGGCGAGCTGCCCGTTCTGCGGCGGGGCGCTCGACCAAGACCCGCGATAGCCCTCGGGCGCCGGGCGGTTCAGATAGCCGCCCGGCGACCTCAGGCCTGCGCCCACTCAGTGGGGCGCGGGCGCACCGTACATCCGCTCGACGTAGTCGTCGACCATGCGCGTGGCGGAGAACGCCGGCCCGTTGGTCTTCAGCGACGCCCGCACGCGCGCCAGCCACGCACGTGGCAATCCCGACTCGTCGCGATCGTAGAACTCGCACGCGACCTCCTCGTCGAGCAGGCGGTGCAGCTCCGTCGCGTCGCGGTGGTCCTGCGCGCCGTGGTCGGGATCCTCCTCGCCGGGCAGCGCCCAGCCGTTCTCGCCGTCGTAGGCCTCGGCCCACCAGCCGTCGAGCACGCTGAGCTGCAGCCCGCCGTTGACCGCGGACTTCATGCCGCTGGTCCCGCTCGCCTCCAGCGGCGGCCGCGGCAGGTTGAGCCAGACGTCGCAGCCGCGCACCATGCGAGCGGCGCTGGAGAGGTCGTAGTCGTCGAGGTAGACGACCCGGCCGCCGATCTCCGGCGCCCACTTGAACGTGAACAGGTGCTGGACCATGCGCTTGCCGCCGTCGTCGCGGGGGTGCGCCTTGCCGGCCAGCACGAGCTGGACCGGGCGGCCGTCGGCGAGCAGCGCGATTGCGCGGTCAGCGTCCTGCACGAGCAGGTGCAGCCGCTTGTAGGTGGCCAGCCGGCGCGCGAAGCCGATCGTCAGCGCGTCCGGATCGAACGCGGTGGCGGCGGCCTCGACGTAGCCGCGCGGCTCGTCGCGGCCGAGCCGGTCCAGCACGCTCTTGCTGCGAACGTAGTCGACGAGCGCTGCACGCTGTGCGCGGCGCACCGCCCACAGCTCCTCGTCGGAGATCGCGTCGACGGCGGCCCATGTGGCGGGATCGGCCGCGCGGTCCAGCCAGCCGTCGCCGAGGTGGCGGTCGAACAGCGAGCGCATCGGGCCGCCGAGCCAGGTCGGGACGTGCACGCCGTTGGTGACGTGGCCGATCGGGACGTCCTCCACCGGGCTGTCGGGCCACAGGTCGCGCCACATCTCGCGGGCGACCTCGCCGTGGCGCCGGCTGACGCCGTTGGCCGCGCGGCTCGTGCGCAGCGCGAACTGGCTGACGCCGAACGGCTCGCTCTCGTCACCGGGGCGGGTGCGGCCCAGGCGGATGATCTCCGCCGGGTCGACGCCGATCGACGCCGCGAGCCCGCCCAGCGC
>JBPCNM010000071.1:0-13811 GCA_051001255.1 Solirubrobacteraceae bacterium | reverse complement strand
AGCCGCCGCATGGCCGGCGACCCGCAGATGCACCACCTTCACAGCTGACGCCCAGGACGGCGCCGGCAGGAGGAAACGGCCGAGCGTTGCGGAGGTCGGTACACCCGCGAGAACGGCGGCGGCGGTCCGATCCCACTCGAGTACGGTAGGTTCCGTGTCGTATCGAAACGAAACACAGGAAGTACTGGCGACGCCTTGGCGGGCACCGGGGTGACCGTATCTCGAGCCCTGACCCAGGCCCCCCTCGTGACGCTTATTCACCTCTGGCCTGGGTCAGGCCGAGCATCCTCGCGGCGGTCGTGGCGCACTTCCTGAACGAGGACGTCGCCGCGCCGTCTGCGCTGGCCCACGCCCGCCTGAGCACATATCCAGACCACCCCGACCGACCCGATAGGAGCCGCTGACCGCCATGTCTTTCCAGGCCTACCTCGACAACATCGAAACCAAGACCGGCACCACCCCGAACGAGTTCATCGCCCTCGCCCGGGAGAAGGGCTACGACGACCCGACGACGAAGACCGGAACCATCGTGACCTGGCTCAAGGAGGACTTCGACCTCGGCCGGGGGCACGCCATGGCCCTCGTCCACGTCATCCGCAACGGTGCGAAGATCAGCGCCAAGCACGTCGGCGGCGGCGGCACCCACTCCGACCCAAGCGACGAGCTCCGGCTCGACGGCATCCGGTCCACCTGACCGAGTTCCGAGCGATGTGGCGAGGTGCCGAAGAGCCCTTCACACGTCCGACCGGCCACTTCAGGCGAGACCTCCCGGGGAGAAGACATGGGTTGGGTGAGCCGCCGGGGGGAATCGCACCCCTGCCGGCGCCACCTGGGTCACGCATCGGCCGCCGCCAGCGTGTCCGGGACCTAGGACGAGCCCCGGACAGAACACCTGCTGCGATGACGATGCGTGACGAACTGCCGGCGAACCAGTCGATGCCGGCTTGCATCGTCATCCCTGAGCTGGGGTACGAAGACGTGCCGCGGGCAAGCGGCTGGCTCGGCAATGCGTTCGGGTTCGAGGAGCGCCGGCGAGCAGGCCGCCACCGCGCTCAGCTGACGGTCGCGGACGGTGCCGTCGCACTGACCGAGCAGCGCGCTCGACCTCGGCGACCTCGACGCAACAGCAACAGGGTCCGAGGTCACCTGCCCGATCGTGATGCAGTGGCGTCTCCGTGGGCGACGCGGTGGATCTGTCGGGGTATCGATGGTCGATCCGCGCATCGCTCACGGTGGATGTGCGGTAGTCGCGTGGCGGATCTGTCGGGCTTCGCACCTACCATGCTCGGATGCAGTCGTCTCCCGGCCTCGTCGCTCGTCACGCCCAGAGAGCTGTCGAGGAGGCCTTGGCGGACACTCGCGTGCTGGTCATTCTTGGCGCTCGCCAGGTTGGCAAGAGCACGTTGCTCGAGCAGGTCGCCAGCATCGAAGGGTCGCGCCGCGAGATCCTGACGCTCGACGATCAGGCGGTACGCCTCGCGGCGCGGGACGACCCTGCCGGGTTCGTCGCGGCGCTCACGACGCCGGTCGCGATCGACGAGGTGCAACGCGTCCCCGAGCTCATGACCGAGATCAAGCTCCGCGTCGACCGAGACCGGACGCCGGGGCAGTTCGCCATCACCGGCTCGGCCAACCTCTTGGAGATGAAGCAAGTCAAGGAGAGCCTGGCCGGCAGGGCGGAGTACTTGCGCCTCCACCCCTTCAGCCAGGGCGAGCTGCGAGGACGCCCGGAGTCCTTCGTACCGCGGCTCGTTGACGGGAGCTTTCCGGCGGTGACCAACGCGCCCGTCGGTCGCCAAGCGTATGCCGAGATCTTGGCTCGAGGCGGCTACCCGGAAGCCCAAGGGCGAACGGCAAACCGTCGAGCGCGGTTCTTCGAGAGCTACGTCGACGGGATCATGGACCGCGACCTGGCCACCCTCGGGGACGTCGCAGACCGCGCGGTCGTCGCGCGGCTCCTGCAGGCCATCGGCGCGACCTCCGCAGCCGAGCTCAACGTCGAGCGACTCAGCAGCTCGATGGGAGCACCGGCAACCACGCTCCGACGGCACATCGAGCTCCTCGAGACGCTCTTTCTCATCCGACGGATCCCAGCGTGGAGCAGCAACTTGCTATCTCGATCGATCAAGCGTCCGAAGATCCACATCACCGACACCGGGCTCTTGGCCTACCTGGTCGGCGCTGACGAGCAACGCATCGAGAACGACTTGGACCTCGGCGGCATGTTCTACGAGAGCTTCGTGGCGATGGAGCTGCACCGCCAGATCTCCTGGCTGGACGACCGTCCTCAGCTCTTTCACTTCCGTGACCGCGATCAGCGAGAGGTCGACATCGTGATCGAGCACCGCGACGGATCGATCACTGCGGTCGAGGTCAAGTCCGCAGCGACCGTCCACCGGCGCGACCTCCGCGGATTGACCCACCTGCGGGACAAGCTCGGCAGCAGGTTCAAGGCCGGAGTGCTTCTGTACACGGGGGCCAACACCGTTCCGTTCGGAGATCGTTTGGCCGCCGTGCCGATCAGTGGTCTCTGGACCGACGCTTCGGCGTAGGCCTCAGCCGCGGGCGATCATCACGCGCGCGAGCTCGGAACCTGTGAGCTCGATGCCGACGTCGCTGAACGCGCGGAGGACGCTATCCGCGGCCTCGTCAGGGTGAGTCGGGCGCCCACGAGAGCAGCCGCTCGTCATTGCCGGTGCGCTCGCTGATGCGGTGCAGGCGGCGTTCCGCCCGAAGGGAGCCTAGACGACAGCCGGCAGCCGCCGCGGCGCCCGGACGAAGACGACGACGATCGACTGAGCTCCTGCCACGCTTCGGCCCGATCGCGTGACAGGCGCTCGTCGTACCGCGGAGCCGTGAAGCGACGACCCCCCGTAGCGGCGCGCTTCTAGCGCGGTCTTCCGCGGGCGGCCACCCTGCAGCCTTCGCTCCTGGACTCAGGATGGTGTCGCGAAGTCAAGCGAGTCGTCCGACATGTCGATAAGATGGACGCCATGAGGACTAAGCAGGTACGGGCGAACGAGACCCGGTTCCCCGAGCCCGAGGCGGGAGAAGCGATCGTGGTGAGCAAGTACGGCGACGACCGTCGGAAGGCGGTCATCCTGCATCCCGACGACTTCGATCTCTTCGAGCGCTACCGCCGCATCTTCGCCGTCCGCGAGCCCTACGAGATGCGAGTGTCGGATACGGCCGTCGCGGCGCACGACCTCGGGGAGCGCGGCATCGACGAGCCCGACCTCGACGTGGAGTCGCTCGACCGCGCACTCGCCTGATGGCAGCCCCGGCCGTGCCGGGATTGCGGGGCGCCGTGGTCTGGGCCTTGGTCGGATTCGTGCCCGAGGCGCCGTTTCGCCTGTGGCACGGCGACGAGCACCCGGCCTCCGAGCTGCCTGATGCCGGCAGGTTCGCCAAGCAGGTACGAGAGCAGGGCCTCGATGCTCAGCAGACGTTCCTGGTCGAGGGGAAGCTGCGCCCCGTCGTCCTCCTGCAAGACCGGCCGCGCAACGTGCTTCGCGAGATCGTCGGCCTCCGCATGGTCCGGCTCGAGACCCTGACCGAGCCGGCCCAGGCGACGATCCGCGATCAACGCGAACCCTCGCTGTTCCACCTCCCGGTCCGTCCGTCGAAGTACGGCCTATCCAAGGAAATGGCGGTCGACCTCAACGCGCTCGTGCGAGTCCATGCCACAGCCATCCTCCCTCGTGCGGTCGGGCGTCTGGACGACAACGAGATGCGCGTCATCGGCCAGCGACTCGTTCAGCACCTGGACATCGACTTCGAGCCCCTCCTGGCGAGGCTCGTCGAGGAGTGCCTCGAGTTGCTCACCCGGCCGGAGACTTCCTGACGATGCGCTCAAGGTCGTCGACACCATCACACTCCGGGAGGATCGCTCGCGCGATCCAGGGCCGCAGGTCGCCGACGGCCGCGCGGCCATGAGCGCCGACGCGCAATCCGGTCGGAGGATTGCCCTCGCATCCGAGCGCGTCGAGCGCCACGAGGTGCAGGATGGGCCGACTCCTGCTTCTACGGGTGTCGTCCCGTCGCGGCCGACACCCCGGACTGATCGCCGCCACGCTGCTTGAAGCGATCACCAGTCGCCCGACTCGGCTGGATCACTGCCGCGCGCTCGCAACCTCGACCGCTCCGAGCTCGACGAGCGCATGACCCGCAGTCGGGGGCTGCTGCCCGCCCGGCGGTCGCGTGGCCGATGCGGTCAAGGCCCTCGCGCCTCGACGGAAAGCGGAGCGCGTCGCGTCTCGGGGTGGCAGGATGCGGCCGGCCAGCGGGATCATCAGCCTGAGCGTCCCTGCTCTGTCAGGGCATCTGCAACCTACGCCCGTGCGTGATCCCAGTGCTCGCGCCAGGCGTACCACGCCGAGTTCGCCCACTCCTTTGCCCGCATCGCGTACTCATCGGGATCGTCGATGCCGAGGACACGCCGAACCGTCAGGGTGCCGCGGCGCAGCGGGGGCGGCGGAGGGACCCGCAGGTAGGTGCGCGGTCCGTCGAGCCACCGCTTCAGGACGCCTGGGAGGTTCGCCGACGTGCCGTACTCCATGGACCAGCACATGGCCGCTAGGTGGGCCGCCGCCGATTTCGAGGACTTCATGTAGACGCTTGGGTGCTGCAAGCAGTACGCATCGACGGTCAGCCGATGGACGCGGAAGAACGCCGCATCCGCGAACTCGCGCGCCCCGGTCTAGCGTGGTGCGTGATGCTCGTGCCATGCGCAGCAAGTCACACCCCTGGCCGGTCTGGTCGCCGGCGCGCGCTCCGTTCACCGAGCTGCGTCGAGCGCTTGAGGACGCGGAGGCACATCTCAACGCCGAAGTTCCCTCCGAGGACGCCGGGTGGCAGCGGCTGAAGCACTCCGTTGGGAGTGATGACCCGCCCGCGGAGGTCCTCGATGGGATGCTCGGGCGGGCGGGCTGTCGCTGGCGGCTTGAGCGGCAGCAGGGACGCTGGCGGCTGACGATGTCGAGCAACACCATGGGGAGCAGCGAGCTGGCCGCTCTTGTTGCCTTGGCCTGCGATCGGCGCGATCGCACGCTCCGACGCATGCCTACATGCTCGGCCCTGCCGGGTGCTGGGCGACCTTCGGCGAGCTGTTGGCCCGCAACAACTGGGCTGACGCGACGCACCAGCTCGCGACCGACGCGTATGCCGTCTCGCATCCGGGAATCCCCGGCGATCGCCGGGCCGTCCAGTCGGTCGCGGTGCACCTGATTCTCCTACACCTGGTCCTCGAGGACGGCGTCGACCCGATGCGCCGGCACGTCTTGCTCAAGCGCATTGTGCGCTCGCGGGCCTTCTCCCGGCTTGAGCCGCCGACGTTGCGCGGGCGAATGACCGCCGCCGACGTGCTGCTGCGCGGTGGCGGACCGGACGAGCATCGGGCGTCGATCCTCGGGTGGGCCGACGACCTCTGGGCGGCGTGGTCCTCGCATCACGCCACGATCCGAAGCTGGGTGCGAAAGGGCCTGGGTGATGAACCGGCGAACCGGTGACCAGCAGACCGCCGAGTGCCCTAGCTGCGGGCTGCGTTCGCCGACGATAGAGGGGCCGACGCATCCTTTCATGCTCTCCTCGCCAGGGTGCTGGGCGACGTTCGGGGAGGTGCTGGCCCTCGAGTTCGGAGACCCCGCCTACTTCTCGCTTCATCAGATGACGGTCGACAGCTACGCAGCCTCGCACCCCGGCAGGCCTGAACGCCAAGCGATCCAGGCCATCGGACTGCATCTGATGACGCTGCAGCTGTTCATCGAGGACGGCATCGACGCGAGCGAGGGGCCCAAGCTGCACAAGCGCATGGTCGGGCACCCGCCCGAGCTGGCCTGGCTCGAGCCGCCGGAACTACACGGGCGGATGACCGTCGCCTGCGTGCTCGAAGCGACGACCGCCTCCGAGCACCTGGTGCGCATCCGCTCGTGGGCCGAGGAGGTCTGGGCGGCCTGGGCGCCCCACCACCCAATCGTCCGTGACTGGGTCAGACAGAGCCTGCCATGAGACAGCGCCGAGCCGAAGAACGCCGGGTCCGTACCGGGCGATCCGGCGCGCCGGCCGGGGCGCCGGCCCAAGGGATCGAGATGCGTCGACCCAGCGATGACGCGCCGCTGCGAGAGGCGGCCCCGGCTCGGCTCGTCGCCGAGCGCGTCCCCGGATCGACGTCGGGTGCCGACAACGTCGCGTCCTACCCTGCGAAGGGTGCCCGAGGGCGACACGATCCACTACGCGGCCAACCGCATCCGCCCCGTCCTCGCCGGCCACGTGCCCGACGAGATCGCCACGCCGCACCCGCGCTTCGCCCGCGCGCGCTGGCCCGAGCGGCTGGCCGGGCGCACCCTGACGTCGGTCGACGCCCACGGCAAGCATCTCTTCCTACGCTTCGAGGGCGGCCTGACGATCCACTCGCACCTGCGCATGACCGGCTCCTGGCGCGTGCTCGAGCCGGGCCGGCCGCGTCCGGCGCCCGCCGCTTGGCTCGTGCTGCGGCGCGACGAGCGCGAGGTGATGCAGTTCAAGGGGCCCGTGCTGGAGCTGATGAGCGAGTCGCGCACGCGCTTCGACCAGCGCCTCGCCGCGCTCGGCCCGGACATCCTCGCGCCGGAGCTCGACACCGAGCGCTTCCTGCGGCGCCTGCGCGACGACGACCCGACACGCCCCATCGGCGACGCGCTGCTCGACCAGCGCACGATCGCCGGCATCGGCAACCTGTGGAAGGTGGAGGGCTGCTTCGAGGCGCGCATCGACCCGTGGCGCGCGGCCGGGACGGTCTCCGACGCCGAGGCGCTCGCGATCGTCGAGGCCTGCCGCCCGCGCATGCAGCGCTCGGCCGCCGACGGCAACCAGACCCGCTTGCGGCGGATCTACGGCCGGGCGGGCCTGCCCTGCCCGCGCTGCGGGCCCGGCGCGCCGATCGCCGCGCGCGGTCAGTGGGACGACAACCGCACGACCTACTGGTGCCCGTCGTGTCAGACGTGACGCTCCGCCGCGTCGGCCACAAGGGTGCCGATCACATCGCGCCCGGCAACACGACGGCGTCGTTCGACGCCGCGCTGGCGGCCGATGTCGACATGATCGAGTTCGACGTGCTGCCCGAGGACCGGTTCGCGCCCGAGCGCGGCCGACTGGTCCTCGCCCACGACTACGAGGACATCCCGGCCGGCGCGCTCACCCTCGAGCAGGGCCTCGCCCACCTCGCGTCGGACCCGTTCGCCGACCTCGAGCTCGACGTCGACCTCAAGCTCCCGGGATACGAGCGCCAGGTGGTCGAGGCGCTCCGCGAGCACGGCCTCGTCGAGCGGACGATCGTCTCCACGCTGTACATGCGGAGCCTCGTGGCCGTGCGCGAGCTCGAGCCGCGACTACGGCTCGGCTGGTCGGTGCCACGGGTCAAGCGCGACTACACCGTCTCCCCGCTCACGATGCTCCCGGCCTACGGGCTGCTGGTGCGCATGCGCCGGCGCCTGCCCGGCGTCGCGGCGGCCCACGTGCGGGCCGGCCGCTGCGACGCGCTGATGGCGCACTGGCGGGTCGTGACGCCGCGCCTCGTGCGCGCGCTGGCCGAGGTCGGCGGCGACCTCTACGTGTGGACGGTCGACGACCCGGCGCGGATCCGGGCGCTCGAGGCGCTCGGCGTCACCGGCGTGATCACGAACGACCCGCGGCTGTTCTGATCAGGCGATCGCGCACGTCGCGGCGCTGAAGTCGGCCGGCTCGGCGCCCGCCGTGCCCGGGTGCCCGGGCTCGGTGATGCGGCGCTCGCGCTGCACCACGTGGCCCTGGCGGCGCCACTGGAACGACACGCTGCCGCGCAGCAGGTGCGCCCCACCCGACGTGGGCGGCATGAACTCGAACGTCCAGCCGGCGTCGTGCTCGCCGCAGCGGCCCGCGGCCACCTTGCGCCAGCGCGAGTCCGCGCCGGCCTTGACCGTGCGCCAGTCCCCGTTCGCGTCGCGGTACTGGACGCGGAAGCGCATGTACATGCGCGTGTTGCGCGCGAGGCCGGACATGCTGCCGCGGATGCCCATGTCGTTCGGGCTGGTCGTCGTGTCGCAGACGTTGACCGTCGCCCACGGCTCCGGCGCCTGCCGGAGCGCCGCGTCGCCGGCGGCGGGGATCGCCGCGAGCGCGGCGGTCACCAGGAGAATGAGGAGCGGCCTGCGCATCTGCCAGCCAGAACAGACGAGGCGCGCCCTGGTTGCGGAGATGCGCGCGACCGGATCGTCTGTGATGGATTCTCGCTGCCGGCGTAGTACCCGATGTGACCAGCACGTTGACCGCCCCACTCCCATCGAGGACGTCCAGCCCGGCGCTGGACTTCGAGGCGCTCTACCGAGCGGCACGCGACGACGTCTACGCCTACGTGGCGACGCTGCTGCGCGACCGCGGGGCGGCCGAGGACGTCACCGCCGCGGCGTTCGAGCGCGCCTATCGCAAGCAGCGCACCTACAAGGCGGCTCGCGGCTCCGGGCGCGCATGGCTGTTCGGCATCGCCCGCAACGCCGCGCTCGACGAGCTGCGCCGGCGCAAGCGGACGGCGGCGCTCGCTGCGGAGCCCGCCGACGTCGAGGCCGCGCTGCCCGAGGACGTGGCGGAGGCCGCGCTGCGCCGCGCCGCCGTGCGCTCCGCCCTGGCCACGCTCGGTCCGCGCGAGCGCGAGCTGATCGCTCTGAAGTTCCACGCCGGCCTGGACAACGCCGAGCTCGCCGCCGTCATCGGCGTCAGCGTCTCGAACGCGGGCACTCAACTGCATCGCGCCATGACCAAGCTCCGGGAGGCCGTCGAGCATGCCTGATCACCTCACCCCGGAAGTCGAGCGCGAGCTCGCCGCCGTCGACGACGCGCTGGCCGGCCGGCCGGTCGCGTCCGAGCTGGGGGCGCTGGCGCTGTTGTTGCGCGCCGACCGCCCCGAGCCTGGCCCGACGTTCGGGCCGGCACTGGATGCGAAGGTGGCGCGGGGGTTCCGGGGCCCGGGCCCCCGCCGCCGTGCGTCGGGGCGGCGCTGGAGCGCCTGGCTGATGCCCGCGCTGGGGGTGACGGCCACCGTGGTGCTGGTCGCCCTCGTGGTCATCTCGAGTCCTGGCAGGAGCGACGAGAACGCCAGCGGCGGCGGCCAGACCGCGAGTGGGCGCGTGCAGGAGAGCGCGAAGCCGCAGGACGACGCGTCGGCCGGCGCCTCAGCCGCCGCGGAGGACGGCGCGTCGTCGGAGACGTTCGCCGAGCCGGCACCCGGCAGCGTCCCGCCGGCGCCGGGCGACGGCTCGCCCGGCTCGGACGGCCGCTCGAACCGCAGGGTGGAGCGTTCGGCATCGCTGACGCTCGCCGCCCGGCCGCGCGACATCGACACCGTCAGCGCGCGGGTGCAGGACGTGACGCGCCAGCAGGGCGGGTTCGTCGTCTCCTCGACGGTCAACTCCTCCACAGGCGGCACGTTCGAGCTGCGCATCCCGACGCGCAACCTCGACGCCGCGATGGCCGGGCTCGCGCGGCTGGGCAAGGTGCGCGAGCGCTCGCAGCGCTCGCGCGACATCACCGCCGGGGCCGTCTCGGCGCGCAGCCGGCTGACGGACGCCAAGGCGGAGCGTCAGAGCCTGCTCGCGCAGCTCGCCGAAGCGGTGACCGTGGCCGAGACCGAGTCGATCCGCGCGCGCCTGAAGCTGGTCTCCGGCGAGATCGAGCAGGCGCGCGCGGCGAAGCGGCGCGTCGGCAACCGCGCCGCCTTCTCGACCGTGTCGGTGATGCTCGTCGCCGACGCCAGCGCGGCCGCGCCCGGCGCGCAGGACGACAGCTGGACGCCCCGTGACGCCGCTCGCGACGCGCTGCGCGTGCTCGAGGTCGCCGCCGGCATCGCGCTGATAGCGCTCGCGCTCGGCGTGCCGCTCGCACTGCTGGCGGCGCTCGCGGCGCTGGGCGCGCACTGGGCGCGCCGGCGCCGGCGCGAGCACGCGCTCGACGCCGTCTGACGCCGAGCCCACCGGCCGCCGGCGGGTCGCCTCCCGGACGGCCGAGGCCCACCGACCGCCATCGGCGGGTCGCCTCCCGGCGGCCGAGGCGGCGCGCCACGCGCGCGTGCGCCTTCCGCGCGGCAGGCCGTGTGGTATGCCTGCGCGGTGCCCGCCCGCGCCGACGACACCGCCGGCATCCCTGCGCCGGGCCGCGGCCGGCCACGCGAGTACGGGCCCGCGAAGCTCGAGGGCCATGGCCACTGAGCGCGAGACCTCCTACGGCGGTGTCGTGGTGCGCGGCGGCGACGTGATGGTGATCGTGCCCCGCGGGCGCCGGCGCCTGCTCGGGCTGCCGAAGGGCGGCCCGAACGCCGGCGAGAGCCCGGAGCAGACCGCCGCGCGCGAGGTCCGCGAGGAAACCGGCATCACCGCCACCGTCCGCGAGCGGCTCGGCCAGGTGGACTACAGCTACCGGCGCGGCAGCCTCCGAGTGGACAAGACGGTCCACTTCTACTTGTGCGAGTTCGAGCGCGGGGATCCCGCCGATCACGACCACGAGGTCGACGACGCGCGCTGGATGCCGCTGCGCCAGGCGCGCGAGCGGCTGAGCTATCCCGGCGAGCGCGAGATGATCGAGCGGGCACTGTCGATCCTCGCTGCAAACGGGTAGGGTGGCGCCTCGATGCAGGTCCTGAACTTCTACTCCACGGTCTTCGCGGATCAGATGAAGCGGGGCCGCAAGACGGCCACCATCCGGCTGGGCGACAAGCGGCACAAGTACCGCAAGAACCAGGTGGTGCTCGTCACCGTCGGCTACCAGTACTCCCCGCGCGAGAGGCTGTTCCACGCGGTGATCGACCACGTCGAGGTCAAGCGCGTCAAGGAGCTCTCACCGCGCGACATCGAGCACGACAACCCCGAGTCCCGGCGGACCGAGGAGCTCGTGCAATTCATGGAGCAGATCTACGGGCGCGACGTCACGCTCGAGGACACCGTGACGGTCGTGCGCTTCTCCCAGATCGTCGAGAACCCGCCCGACCTGCAGGACCGCCTGCGCGGCGTCGGCGGGGCTCAGAACTGAGGCGGGCCGTACGTCGCGTCGGCGTCGTAGACCGGCGCCGGCGGCGGGGTGTAGGTCTTCACGTGCATGCGCCGGCGCGAAGGGGCGGCCGCCACGGTCGCCGTGCTCGCGAGCAGCACCACCGCGGCACCGAGTGCGATGAACAGCCCGTGGCGCGGCTCGCTCATCGCCCTCGTCCCGGGCCCGTCGACCAGCTTGAGGAGCACGACGCCGAGCGTCGCGAGCGCGGCCCAGCGGGCGACCGGCTGCAGGTGGACCTGCAGCGCCGGCACGAGCGTCAGCGCCAGCAGCGCCACGGTCCCGACGGCGAGCCCGGCGATCAGCTCGTCGGCGGTCCGCAGCGCTTCCCAGCCGGTCGTCCCGCCCGGCTCCGAGAACGCCCGGCCGATGCCGCCTAGGAGATCCTCCATCTCCGCGTCGGTCGCGGCGCGCGGCGGGCCGTACCACGGCCGCCCGAGTGCGGCGACGACGCCGAACGCGGCGGCGATCGCGAAGAGGATGTTGCTGCGGAAGCCGATCGTGCGCATAGTGACTTGGGTATCGTCACGCGGCGCCTGACGTTTGAGCCGGGTCTGGACCCCATCCCGCTCCTTGGCACTCTGACACGAGAGTGCCAAGAGGCCCTTGACGATTTCGGCTTCCGTCATAGAATGGCCCCGCAGTGGTTGGCACTCTCGACATCCGAGTGCCAAAAACACCCAACGGAGGTTCATCCGCATGAAGCTCAAGCCCCTCGGCGATCGTCTGATCGTCAAGGCGGTCGAGGAGGAAGAGACGACCGCTTCCGGCATCGTCCTCCCCGACACCGCGAAGGAGAAGCCGCAGAAGGGCAAGGTCCTCGCCGTCGGCGACGGCAAGCTCGACGACAACGGCCAGCGGGTCCCGCTGGACGTGTCCGAGGGCGACGAGGTCCTCTACTCCAAGTACGGCGGCACGGAGATCAAGGTCGACGGCGAGGACCTGCTCGTCCTCCGCGAGTCAGACGTCCTGGCCAAGGTCCAGGGCTAGAAAGAGGCTTAGACACATGGCACACAAGGAACTCAAGTACGACGTCGAGGCGCGCAAGGCCCTGGAGCAGGGTGTTGACGCCGTCGCGAACGCCGTCAAGGTGACGCTCGGCCCCAGGGGCCGCTACGTCGTCCTGGACAAGAAGTTCGGCGCCCCCACGATCACGAACGACGGCGTGACCATCGCTCGCGAGATCGAGGTCGAGGACGTCTTCCAGAACCAGGGCGCCCAGCTCGTCCGCGAGGTCGCGACCGCGACCAACGACGTGGCCGGCGACGGCACGACGACCGCGACCGTGCTCGCTCAGGCGATCGTTCGCAAGGGCCTGAAGAACGTGGCCGCCGGCGCGAACCCGCTCGGTCTCAAGCGCGGCATCGAGATCGCCGTCAACCAGGTCGTCGACCACATCGGCGAGCAGTCCAAGGAGATCTCCGGCAAGGACCAGATCGCCCGCGTGGCGACGATCTCGGCCGGCGACGAGGAGATCGGCGACGTCATCGCAGACGCCATCGAGAAGGTCGGCAAGGACGGCGTCATCACGGTCGAGGAGGGCCAGTCGCTCGGCCTCGAGAAGGAATACACCGAGGGCATGCAGTTCGACCGAGGCTACATCTCGGCGTACTTCGTGACCAACCCGGATCGGATGGAGGCCGTTCTCGAGACCGCCCTCATCCTGATCACCGACAAGAAGATCTCGAGCATCCAGGAGCTCCTGCCGGCGCTCGAGAAGGCTGTCCAGCTGGGCAAGCCGCTGTTCCTGGTCGCAGAGGACATCGACGGTGAGGCCCTCGCGACGCTCGTCGTCAACAAGCTCAAGGGCACCATCAGCGTGCTCGCCGTCAAGGCACCGGGCTTTGGCGATCGGCGCAAGGAGATGCTGCGCGACATGGCCATCCTTTCGGGTGCCAACGTGATCAGCGAGGAGCTCGGGCGCAAGCTCGACTCCGTGACCGCCGAGGACTTCGGCTCGGCACGCCGAGTCGTCTCGACCAAGGACGACACCACGATCGTCGACGGCGCAGGCAGTGCCGACGCGATCAAGGCGCGCATGACCCAGATCAAGGCGCAGATCGAGGAGACGACCTCCGACTACGACAAGGAAAAGCTCCAGGAGCGTCTCGCGAAGCTGTCCGGCGGCGTGGCCGTCATCAAGGTCGGCGCCGCGACAGAGGTCGAGCTCAAGGAGAAGAAGCACCGCATCGAGGACGCTCTTTCGACCACCCGCGCGGCGGTCGAGGAGGGCATCGTCGCCGGCGGCGGCACGGCGCTCCTTCAGGCGATCCCGGCACTCGACGGGTTGAAGCTCGAGGGTGACGAGATGATCGGCGTGAACATCCTGCGCCGGGCGCTGGAGGCTCCCGTCCGCCAGATCGCCGAGAACGCCGGCCAGGAGGGCTCCGTCATCGTGTCGGCAGTCAAGCTCCAGCCGGTCGGCCATGGCTTTGACGCCCTTCGGGGCGAGTATGTCGACATGTTCGAGAAGGGCATCGTCGACGCTGCCAAGGTGACACGCTCGGCTCTCCAGCACGCTTCTTCGATCGCCGGCATGGTGCTGACGACCGAGACGTTGGTGACTGACAGTCCCGACCCCAAGGAGGTCCCGGCCGCTGGGGCCGGTCACGGCCACGGCGGCGACATGGACTACTAGGCCAACCCAGTTGCGGGTCCCAGCGTTCGCGCTGGGTCCTCAGACACAAACTGAGCCGGAACACCCATTCGTGGGTGGCCCGGCTCTTTTGTTGCCCAGACTGCTGCCAAGAAAGGCGCATTTACTG
>JBPCNM010000070.1:0-5903 GCA_051001255.1 Solirubrobacteraceae bacterium | reverse complement strand
GCGCCGCGGGCCGCGCGGCGGTCGCCGCCGGTCATTCGCACGCGCACTGGGCGGCCGGGATGAGCCGCGCGCTGGCGGCGGTCGGAGCCAGCCGCCGGCCGGAAAGCGGCTGCTGGCGTGCCCCGCGTCATGCCGAAGCTGCTGTGCGCCATGGTGCTGGCGCTGCTCGTCGCCGCCCCGGCGGCGATGGCAGGCACCCGCTCCGACATCATCGCCGACTGCTTCGACGACGGGAGACTCGACGGCAATTACACGGCGTCGCAGATCCGCGACGCGCGCAACAACCTCCCGGCCGACGTCGACCAGTACTCCGACTGCCGCGACGTGCTCGCCCGTGCGCGGGGCGGCAGCGGCTCCAGCCGGGTCGGCGGCGGCGGCGCCAGCGGGGACGCGCCGGGCGGCGGTGGAGGATCGGGCGCGCCGCTGACGCCGAGCGGAGCCGACGAGCAGCGGGCGCTCGACCAGGCGGGCGCGACGGGCGGGAGCGCGCCGGTGCAGGTCGGCGACGGCACGATCGTCCCCGGCGCCGCGGGCCTCGCCGCCGGCGCAGCGCGCAACGAGCTCCCCGGCAGCCTCCTCGCGGCCCTGATCCTGCTCGGCTTCGCCGCCCTCGCGGCCGCCGTGCCGTACGTCCGCAGGCGTGTCCTCGCTCGTCGCCAGGCCTGACGCGGCGGCGAGGCAGGCCCCCACGGTCCTCTCCGCCGCGGTTCCGCGCGGCCGCGGCGGCGCGACGACGGCCGGCGGCGTGGCGCTCGTGCTGGCCGGCGCGGCATTCGTGGCCGACGGCGGCCTGCGGCTGGAGCGCACGACCTACGTCGAGATGGCGGTCATGGTGCTCGGCGGCCTGCTGTGCGCCGCCGCGCTGCTGATCGGGCAGGCGCGGGCCGAGCGCCTGCACGGCGGGCTCGCGCTCGTCGCCGTGGCCATGCTCGCCGCCTACACCGCGATCTCGGTCCTCTGGTCGCTCGCGCCGTCGGACTCGTGGGTGGAGAGCGGCCGCACGTTCGCCTACCTGGCGGCGTTCGCGGGGACGATGGCGCTCGCCCGCCTCGCCCCGGGGCGCTGGGCCGGGGTGCTGCACGGCATCGCGCTCGCGTGCGTCGTGGTGGCCGGATGGGCGCTGCTGACCAAGGTGTTCCCGGGCGCGCTGTCGGCGGACGAGACCTACGCGCGGCTGCGTGCGCCGTTCGGCTACTGGAACTCCGTCGGGTTGACGGCCGCGATGGGCGTCCTGCCGTTGCTGTGGCTGGGCGCGCGGCGGTCGGGGCGCGCGGCGGTCAACGCGCTCGCGTGGCCCGGCATCGCCCTGCTCGAGGTCGCGCTGATGCTGTCCTACTCGCGCGGCGCGCTGATGGCGCTGGTGGTCGGGCTCGCGTTCTGGTTCATCGTCACGCCGCTTCGCCTGCGCGCGGCCGTGGTGTTGCTGGGCGCGACGGCGGGCGCCGCCCCGGTGATCGGCTGGGCGTTCACGATGACCGGCCTGACCACGGACCGGCTGCCGCTGCCCGTGCGCGCCGACGCCGGCCACGAGCTGGGGGCGCTGCTCGTGCTGATGCTCGTCGTGCTGCTCGGGGTCGGTCTCACCGCCGGGTTCCTCGCCGCCGAGCGGCCCGCCTCGCCGCACGCGAAGCGGATCGCCGGGCGGGTGCTGCTCGGCGTCCTGGCCGCGATGCCGGTGGTCCTGGCGCTCGCGCTCGCGAGCGCGCCGGGCGGGCTCGACGGTCAGGTCTCGAAGGCGTGGGACCAGCTCACCAACCCGAACGCCGCGACGCCGGCGAACACTCCCGACCGGCTGACGGCGACGTCGTCGGTGCGCGCGCGCTACTGGGACGAGGCGTTCGACGTCCACGGCGTCTCGCCGTGGGTCGGGACCGGCGCCGGCGCCTACGCAACGGTGCGCAACCGCTTCCGGACGGCCGCGTCCAATCCGGGCGCCTCGCCGCTGGCCGTACGCCACGCCCACGGCTACGTGCCGCAGACGCTGGCCGACCTCGGATGGATCGGGCTGGCGCTCTCGCTGCTCGCGCTCGGCCTCTGGGGCTGGGGCGCGCTGCGGAGCACCGGGTTGCGCCCGCGCGACCGCGGCCTGCCGTGGGACGCCGAGCGGGTGGGGATGGTCACGCTCGTCGCCGTCGCGCTCGTGTTCGGCGTCAGCTCGCTCGTCGACTGGACCTGGTTCGTGCCGGCCAACGCGCTCGCGGGGCTGCTCGCCGCCGGGTGGGTGGTCGCCCGCCCGCCGTTGCGCTCCCGGCTGGAGGCGGCGGCCAGCGCGAGCGCCCTGACGGCCGCCGTTCAGCCGGGCCCGCGCGATGCGGGGGCCCTGTGGGCGCCGCCCGAGGAGGCGCCGCCCCTCGCCGACGTCGCCGGCCCGGGCGCACTGCCGGTCGCCGAGGCGGAGTGGCGCCGGCGCCCCGCGTTCCCGTGGCCCGCCGCGGGCGCCGCCCTGATCGTCGTGGCGCTCGCGCTGACGGCGGCCTGGGCGGCGATGCAACCGGTGCGCTCGGTGCACGCGGGCGACATCGCGATCGAGCGCCTGCAACGGGGGGAGCTGGACGCCGCCGTCTCGATCGCGGAGATCGCGCGCGAGCGCAACCCGCTCTCCCCCGAGCCGCTGTGGGAGCTGGCCTACATCCAGCAGCAGCGCGGTCGGCTGGCCGGCGCCGAGCAGGCGCTCCAGGACGCGGTCCGCGTGCAGCCGGCCAGCGCCGAGACGTGGCGCCGGCTGGGCCGCTTCCAGCTCTCCACGCTCGACCAGCCCGCCGACGCCCTCGCCTCCTTCCGCGCCGCCTACTTCCTGGACCCGCGCAACCCGGCCTCCACGTCGGACTTCCTCGAGGCCAGCCGCGCGAACGGCCAGCCGGCCGCGCTGCCGCCCGCTAGCCCCTGACGGCGCGGGCGACGAGCGCCCGGCGCAGCAACGGCGACCCGCCGAGCGGCGCGAGGGTGACGTCCTGGAAGCCGGTCGCATGCAGCGCACGCGCCAGCGAGCGGCGCGTGTAGAAGCGGAGGTGCTGGCCGAGCGGGTCGTAGTGCACGTCGTAGTGGCCGAGCGCCAGCAGCGTGCGCTTGACGCGACCGTGGTCGGGCACGGTGACCAGCAGCCGCCCACCGCGCCGGAGCACGCGCCGGACCTCGGTGAGGAAGGCGATCGTGTCCGGCACGTGCTCGAGCACCTCCGAGCACCAGACCACGTCGACCTCGCCGTGGCCGAGCGGAAGGCTGCCGTCGGGCGCGACGCGGCGCAGGTCCGCGCCCGGCACGTTGCCCCTCGCCCGCTCGAGCGCCGCCTCGGCGAGCTCCACACCGACCGCGTCCGCGCCCGCATCGTTCAGCGCGGCGACGAAGCGCCCGGCGCCGCAGCCGACGTCGAGCACGCGCTCGCCGGCCCGTGCCTCGCCGAGCAGCAGGCCACGGCGGCGGCGCCACGCCCATGGCTCCGGGTCCTCCGGCAGCCCGGCCCACACGCCTTCGTAGAACTCGCGCACGCGGGGGATGGTGACGCGTCCAGGCGCTCAAGGGCAGAGCGCCCCGATCGGCACCACCCGGATGCCGTCGGTGCGGACGTACCCATAGCCGGTACCGACGATCACGCCGAGCGCTGCGGGCGGCCCGCTGGCGTCCGTGTCGATCTGCTGAGCGAACCGGCTGAGCGTCGCCACGCCCTCCTCGACCTGGCCCGCGCCGAGCTTGATCTCGAACGCGGCCCACCGGCCATCCGCCGTCTGGACCACGGCATCGACCTCGAGGCCGTTGCCGTCGCGATACTGGAGAACCTGAGCATCGTTCGCCTGCGCGCAGACGCGCAGGTCGCGGATCACGAGCGCCTCGAAGAGGAAGCCGAAGAGGCGCAGGTCGCGGAGCAGCACCTCGGGTGTCGCGCGCAGCGCAGCCACCGCGAGCGACGGATCGACGAAGAAGCGCTTCGGCCCGCTTCGGAGGGCGTACTTCGACCGGAGGTGCGGCGCCCACGCCGGTTGATCCTCGACGACCATGAGCCGCGTGAGCGCCCCGAGGTAGTCGCGCACCGTGTCGTCCTTGAGCGGGCCCTCGGCACCTCCCGTGTCCAGAGCGAGGGTGGTGGCGGCCGCGTACGTGCCGACATTGCGAGCAAGACTCCGAAGCAGCTGGCCGACCTTCTCCGGATCGCGCCGCGTGCCGTCGACGCGGCCGACGTCGACACGGCGGATCTCGTCCAGGTAGTCGCGCACCGCGCGCAGCGCTTGTTCGGTCGGGAGGCCGCGAAACCCGGGCCAGCCACCGCGCGAGACCTCTACGGCCAGGTCGGCCACGGTCAGGCCCGCGTCGGCGCTCGTCGTGGGCTCCCCGTCGAGCAGCCGCCTGAGGGAGATGTCGCCGGAGCCCGCGCCGCTCTCGCAGAGGCTCATCGGACGCATCCGCAGGCGGGTGATCCGCCCAGCCCCCGTGTGTCGCGTGATGTCGTCGGCTGGAACCGCCGAGCCGGTCAGGATGAACTGGCCTGGATGCGCGCGGTCGTCCACGGCGCGCCGGATGTGGTTCCAGATGGTCGGCTCCACCTGCCATTCGTCCATCAGGCGTGGGGTCGCGCCGCCGAGGATCAGCGAAGGGTCGACCGCGACCGCTTGACGAGCGTTCGGATCGACGTCGAGCAGCACCTCGCTCGCAGCGACCTGTCGGGCCGTCGCCGTCTTGCCGCATGCCTTCGGTCCTTCGATCACCACCGCCCCGGTTGCCTCGAGGCGAGCGATCAACTCGGCGTCGACGACGCGTGGTACGTAGCCCATTTGGCGGCTACCGGGGAGAATGTAGACCATGCATCGGGGAGATTGTAGAGAAGCTGGCGGGGCGAATAGCGACGCAGCGACGGGGAGGATGACGCGTCAGCAGGCGACGGAGGGCAGCGGGGTCAGCAGCTCGCGGGCGCGGGAGCGCGCGTAGTTGGCCGCCGCGAGGGCGTCGGGCTCGGCGACCGAGGACCGGATGCGCTGCGCCGCACACGCGGCGAGCCGAGGCGGAAGGCGAACGATCGCGGGGGCGGCGTCGGCGCTCAGTGTGTCGAGGTAGCGCATGTCGAGGTCGCCGGTGCGCGCGTGGCGCTCCACGTTGCGCTCGGCGATGCGGCGATCCGGATCCGAGGCGCCGAACGCCAGCGCGGCGGCCGCGGAGACCGCCACGACGGCGCGCGGGAGCCGGCCGCCCTCACGCGCCGCGCCGGCAACGAGGAGCGCGACGAAGACGGCGCCCAGCCACAGCAGCTGCACGTGGGAGATCATGCGCAGGCGCGTGGCGCCGTAGGCCTCCTCGTAGAGTCCGAGCCGCCGCAGCGCCGACGCGAGCATGATCAGCGTCAGCACGCACAGGACGCCGAGCAGCGCCCGGGCCAGGCGGTCGTCGGCCGGTCCGACGCGGCGCGCCCAGCGCGCCGCGCCGGCGACGACGACGAGCGTGAGCGCGGCGACGATCTCCAGCTCGAAGAAGCCGCGGCGGGCGTACTCGGCGGACGTGAGCCCGGCCGTCTCGAGCACGTGCTCGTGGCCGCCGAAGCGCGTCGCGAGCTGGACGGCGAGGAAGGCGGCGAACGTGAGGTCGAGCGCCCCCAGCGCGATCGCCCACTCCGTCCGGCCCAGCCGCGCCACGGCCGGGCGGGGCGGGCGCGGGCGCCGGTGCAGCGCCACCACCATTAGGCCACCGCCGACGGCCAGCGCGACCCGCGCCGCGCCGGCACGCGCGACCGGGCGGTCGAGGCCGAGGTCCCACGCGAGTGCGTCGTCGACGAGCGCCGCGAACGCGGCGTCCGCGGCACCGAGCAGCGGCACGAACACAGCGAGCAGCAGCGCGGCGAGCAGCGCGCCGCGCGCGGTGGGCGCGAGCCAGCCCCAGCCGCGCGTGCCGGCCCGGCGCGCGAGCAGCACGAGCACCAGCAC
>JBPCNM010000069.1:0-2643 GCA_051001255.1 Solirubrobacteraceae bacterium | reverse complement strand
CCGCCGAGCTCACCGCGATGGACCTCGCGCCGAACCGCGCGCTGACCCTGCGGCGCGTCGCGGCCGAGGTGGCCGACGGCCGCGTCGACCTGCTCGCCGGCGACCCGCTGCCCGGCTGGCGGCGCCTGCGCGCCGTTCCCGGCGTCGGGCCGTGGACGCTGGAGATGCTCGCCTGCTACGGCCAGGGCCACCACGACCGCGTGCCGGCGGGCGACGTCGGCTACCTCAAGCTGGTCGGCCGGGTGACCACGGGCGATCCGCGGGCGCGGGTCGACGAGGCGGCGGCGCGCGCGTTCTTCGAGCCCTACGGCGCGTGGAAGGGCCTCGCCGGCGAGTACCTGCGGATCGCCGCCGCGCGCGGGCTGCTGCCGGTCAGTCCTGGGAGAGCCTCCCGGGGTCGAGCCCCTGTCCGGCGAGGAACTCGTTGGTCATCACCTGCTCGGCGTTCTGCCGCCGCGTGACGAGCCCGTTGGCGAGCATCCAGTCCGCGTAGCGCTGCCACTCGGCGGGGTCCTGGTAGCCGAAAGGCCGCTCCGGGTCCTCGGGGAAGAAGACCGGCAGGGTGGCGTTGACGGCCGCCTCCTGCAGGCCGCGGTCCAGGCCCTTGTCGGCTTCCAGCAGTCCGTCCAGCCCGGCGGCCGGGTCGGCCTTCAGCGTGGCGTGCCCGCGTGCGGTCGCCTGCATGAAGCGGCGCACCTCGGCGGCGAAGTCCTCGTCGAGGTCGCGCCGGCGGGCGACGAACACCAGCTCGGAGTAGGTCGGCACGCCGAGCCGCTCGATCCGCTGGATGACCGGGTCGCGGCGGCGGCGGGCGAGGTCGACTCCCTCGTAGTTCCAGAACGCGCCCAGCGTCGCGTCGACCTTCCCGGACAGCATCGCCGGCACGAGGTTGAAGCCGACGTTCGTCTCCTTGACCGACCCCGGGTCGATCCCCGCCGTCTCGAGGATCGTGGCCAGGTAGGCCGACTGGTACGGCAGGCCGGACGTGCCCACGCGCTTGCCGCGCAGGTCCTGCGGCGTGCGGACGCCCGCCTTGCCGACCGCCATCAGCGAGGTCAGCGGCTTCTGGACGAGCGCACCGACGGCGACCAGCTGCGCGCCCTCCTCACGCGCCAGCAGCAGCTCCGGCTCGTAGGAGATCGCGAGGTCGGTCTTGCCGGCCAGCAGCAGCTTGAGCGGCGCCGAGGGGTCCGGCGGCGGCATGATCGTCACGTCGAGGCCGGCCTTGGCGTAGGCGCCGGTCTCCTGCGCCGCGTAGATGCCGGCGTGGTCGGCGTTCGGGAAGTAGTCGAGCATGAGCCGCAGCGGCTCGGCGTCGCCGCGGCCCGCGGCGGCGCCGGTGGCGGGCTCGGACTTCTCGCCGCAAGCGCCGAGCAGGGCGGCGCACAGCGCCAGGATCGCGAGCGGTAGCAAACGTCGGGTCATGGTCCTCCGGGTTCGGTGCGTGGCATCCAGTCGACCACCCGCCGCTCGAGCAGCGCGCAGGCGCCGTAGAGGGCGATGGCCAGCAGGAAGAGCAGGAGCGTCGCGGCGAACGCGCGGGCGGTTGCGAGCTGGCCGTTGGCGGTCAGCAGGGCGCGGCCGAGGCCACGCTCCGCGCCGGCCCATTCCGCGAACACGGCGCCGATCACCGCCACGGCGGCGGCGACCTTCAGGCCGGTGAACGCGGACGGCAGCGCGGCGGGCGCCTCGACCAGACGCAGCGCCTGCCAGCGGCTGGCCTGCAGCGAGCGCAGCAGCCGGCGCGCGTCGGGATCGGCGCCGCGCAGCCCGTCGTAGAGGTTGATCGTGATCGGGAAGAAGCAGACGAGCGCGACCAGCAGCACCTTCGGCGCGAGCCCGAAGCCGAGCACCAGGATCACGAGCGGCGCGATCACCGGCACCGGCACGGCCTGCGAGCCGATCACGAGCGGGCGCAGCGCCCGGCGCATGGCGGGCGAGACGTGCATCGCCACGCCGAGCAGCGCGCCCGCGGCGACCGCGGCGGCCAGGCCGAGCACGACCTCGTACGTCGTCGCCCACAGGTCCGGCGCGAGCAGCGAGCGGTCCTCCCACAGCGCCTGGAGCACCTGCGTCGGCGCCGGCAGCAGCAGCGGATCGACGCCGCCGAGCCGCACGAGCGCCTCCCAGCCGCCGAGCAGCGCCAGCAGCGCGAGCGCCGCCGTCACGTGATCCGCTCCCCAACGGCGGCTGTCGTCGAGGTTTCGCTCGCAGCGCGCGTTCGGGGGGCCGCGTTCACGCCGTCCCCTCGCTCGAAGCGGTCGTTCGCGCTCCCGCCGCCACATCATCGAGCACGGAATCGTCCGCGCCCAACGCGCGCAGCGCACGCTCGCGCAGCGCGACCACGGCGCGGTCGTCGCGCGCCCGCGGGCGCTCCAGCCCGACGTCGAGCGTCTCGACGACCCGGCCCGGGCGCGATGAGAGGAGCACGACGCGGTCGGCCAGCAGCAGCGCCTCCTCGACGTCGTGCGTCACCAGCAGCACGGTCCGCGGCGCCCGCGCCAGCGCGCCGGCCAGCCAGCGCTGCATCTGCAGCCGGGTCAGCGCGTCGAGCGCGCCGAACGGCTCGTCCAGGCACAGCACCGGCCGCCCGGCCAGCAGCGTGCGCAGGAACGCCACGCGCTGGCGCATCCCGCCCGACAG
>JBPCNM010000068.1:0-5324 GCA_051001255.1 Solirubrobacteraceae bacterium | reverse complement strand
GGGCGGCGGCGCCCGCAGACGACCGCACCGCCGCCACCTCGCACTGGACGTCGGCGCGACGCACCGCCAAGCAGCGCTGCGCACGCAAGCGCGCCAGGGTGGCGCGCAAGCGCTGCCGCGCCGCGGCACACCGCCGCGCGCGGCATGAACGCTGAGTCGAACGGTAGCCACTGGACCGGCGCGGCCGGGCCGCGAGCATAATGAACAGCCGTGACCGGTCCGCGTGCCCTCCTCCGCAAGGATCTCGAGCGCTACGGCGCCAAGCCGTGGGTGCGCGAGCAGTCCGTCTACGCCATCGCCCTGTACCGCTTCGGCGCCTGGGCCGACGCCGCGGGCGGGCCGCTCGGCTGGCTCGCGCGGCGGGGCTACTGGCCGGCGTACCGGGTCGTGGAGACGCTGACCGGCATCAGCCTGCCCAAGAGCGCGCCGGTCGGACCGGGCCTGCGGATCCACCACTTCGGCGGCATCGTCATCCACGACGACGCGCACATCGGTGCGAACTGCACGCTGCGCCAGGGCGTGACGATCGGCGACCGCCGGGCCGGGGGTCCCGTTCCGGTCATCGAGGACGACGTGGAGATCGGCGCCTACGCGCAGATCCTCGGTGCTGTGCGGATCGGTCGCGGCGCTCGTGTCGGTGCCATGAGCGTCGTTCTGCACGACGTGCCGCCGGGCGCCACCGCGGTCGGCAACCCGGCGCGGATCCTCCCGGCGCTGCCATGACCGAGCCGGCCGCGACCTTCATAGTCCGCGCGAAGGACAAGCGGGACACGATCGAGGCGACGCTGCGGTCGATCCGCGGGCAGACCGTCGCGGCCGAGTTGATCGTCGTCGACTCCGGGTCCACCGACGGGACGCGGGAGATCGCCGTCGGCTACGCCGATCACGTGATCGACATCCCGGCGGGGCAGTTCACCTACGGTGGGGCGCTCAATGCCGGGGCGGCGGCGGCCGCCGGCGAGATCCACGCGGCGCTGTCTGCGCACTGCACGCTCCCTCGCGAGGACTGGCTCGCGCGTGCGCTGCGCCACTACGAGAACCCGCGGGTCGCCGCGACGAACGGCGAGCACCAAGGGCCCGACGGGAACTCGCTCGACACCACGCTGCTCCAGACCATCGAGCTCGCCCGCCAGCACTGGGGCTGGGGCTTCTCCAACCACTCGTCGACCTGGCGGGCGCAGGTTTGGAGCGCGTTCCCGTTCGACGAGCAGCTCGTCGCCTGCGAGGACAAGCAGTGGGCTTTCCGGGTGCTCGAGGCGGGCTGGCGGATCGCCTATGACCCGGAGCTGCTCGTCAGCGGGGGCCATCGCAAGGCTGCGGGCGTGGGCGAGTACTTCCGTCGCAGGCAACGCGAGTCGGCGGCCTACGCGACGTTCGCGCCCGTGCCGGAGCTCAGCGTCCCGCAGGCCGTGCGGCGCTGGTGGCGCGTGCCGCCCGGCGGGCACCCGCTGCGCAGCCGCCTGAGCCCGATGCGGACGGCCGAGGTCGCCGCGGTCTACACCGGACGCCGCGCGGGTCACCGCGCGCGCCGTGCGGCCTCCTGATCCGGGAGAGCGCGCAGTTCGTCCAGCGCGGAGGCCGGTGAGCTGCTCCAGCGTGCTCTCGGCCACTCCCACGTCCACGTGTCGTAGAACGTGCGGTTCTTGCCGTAGGAGTTGTCGAGCACGACGTGTGGGATGTCCATCAAGAGCGCCAGGATGTGGCCGTGCAGGCGGTTCGTGACCAGCCCGCGCCCACCGCTGAGCAGGCGCCGGCCGTACTGCACCCGCAGCTCCGCATGGCGGTCGTAGAGCTGCCACAGCGCCGGCGCCAGCGGATCGACCAGCGCCGGGAGTCCCGCGACGACGCGGCCCCCGCCGCGGGTCGCGAGGCGACGCCGCGCCTCGGCACCGTTCCAGCCCGGGTCGCCAGGTGCCTCGCTGAGCCAGTCGATCACACGGACGTCGGCCGCGTCGGGCGGGCCGCCCGCCTGGTCTGAGGCCGCCTCGGCATCGGTGCGCGCCAGCCACACGACGTCGGTGTCCGGCTCGCCGAGCCGGGGCAGCGGGCCGAGCGCGAAGGCGGAGTCGGGACACACGAGGCTGCGGGAGGCGAACGCGTCCTGCGATTGCACGAGGCTGCGCTGGTCACGGAGCAGCAGCGTGAGATCGGGGTGTGCGTCGAATACGCGGCGCGCCCGCTCGAGGTTGCGCGGGTCTGAGAAGTACAGCGTCTGCGGAAGCTGCACGATCCGCCGGTCCGGGAACGCAGCGACGATCCGTTCGCGCAGCCGCTGGTGCTCGGGCCAGATGTCGCCGAGGTTGCCCCCGCCGTGCATCAGGATCGTCGCGTCCGGCGCGCGCCGGCGCAGGTGCTGCTCGTCGTAGCTGAGCCAGTCGCACACGTAGGCGATGCGGTGGCCGCCGCGGCGCAGCGCCGCCAGCTGCCCGACCCAGATCGCGGAATCGCCCGGGTTGGAGTGGTTGGGGAAGCCGATCAGCGCGACTGGAGCACGCTGCGCCAAGACATCCGCGATGACCGCGTCGTAGCGCCGCTGCAGCGTGACGCGAAGGTCGGCGGAGGCGGTCACGCGCCGACCGGCTGAGGGGGCCGTCCGAGCACGCGCAGGAGCTGCCGCACGGCCTGGCGGGGCAGCGACCGGTCGGCCAGCCACAGCACCAGGATGTAGGCGGCCGCACCCGCCGCGATGCCGGTGCCGAGCTGAGCGGGCGCGGGCAGCGGCTCGGTGAGGTCGACCACGCCGCGGGCGGCCGCCCAGGCGCCGGCGAAGCCGAGCGCGATCGGACGGAGAGCCACGAGCTGGCGTCGCAGCGTCAGGCCGATGAGGCGGCGCGCCAGGACCGTCTGAATCGTGATCGTGGCTGTCGCGTGGAAGAGCATGACCACGGCGACCCACACGATGCTGTACTGCGCGGCGACGATCAGCGCCGGGATCAGGGCGACCAGCACGATCGCTGAGACGCGCGCGGTAAAGCCGGCCTTGTCGTAGCTGTTGAACAGCCAGGCCGTGTAGTTCTGCAGCGGGCGCACGGCCGCCCAGATGCCGAAGACGGCGAGCGGCGTCGCCATCGGGAGCCACTTGTCCCCGAAGACGGTGGCCGTGAGGGGCTCCGCCGTCGCACTGAGGATCGCGCCGATCGGGAGCACGATTGCGCCGAGCAGCTGGAACGTGGAGAGGAAGGTGGGCAGGACATCCTCGCCGCGCTGCCGCATCCGGGCGAAGGACGGGAAGGTGACCTTCGCCACCGGGTCACCGACAGCCCACAGCGGCAGCTCAGCCAGCCGGTAGGCCATCGAGTAGAAACCGAGCGCGCCGCTCCCGAGCGCGCGCCCTACGATCAGGTAATCGGCGTTCTGCTGCACGTAGGCGAGCGCTCCCTGCACCAGGTAGGCACGGCCGGTCCTGATGGCGGTGCGAGCCGCGGCCGGCACGAATGTGGGGCGGATGCGGTCGCTCGCCAGCACCAGCAGGACGACCGAGAAGGTGAGCGCCTGCACCAGCTGTCCGGCCACGATCGCCCACACGCCGGCGCCGAGCACGGCGGCCGTGATCGCCACGATCGCGTAGACGACGCTCTGGCACACCTGCGCGACGAAGTTCTTGCGGAACTCGAGATCGCGCTGATTGAGCACCGCGTAGAACGTTCCCCAGCTGTTGACGAGCAGCGCAAGCGACATGACGCGCAGTACGTCGGTGACTCGCGACTCGTCGAGCAGCGTGGCGACGACCGGCGCCGTGAGGGCGACGAGGGCCGCCAGCACGACGCCCGACGCAACCATCAGCGACAGGACCGTGCCCTGTGCGCGCCGGTCCCACTCCTGCCTGAGGATCAGCGTGCTGCCCAGGCCGAGCGCGGCGAAGATGCTGGCGATGCTCATCGTGAGTGTCGCCAGCGCGATCACGCCGAAGTCCTCTGGCACCAGCAGCCGCGCGAGAACCACCGTCGAGATGAGCGTGATCGCACGGTTCGCGCCGAACGACATCACCGTCCAGGCGACGCCCCTGACGGCCTTCTCCTCCATCAGCCCGGCTCGCGTCCGCCCGGGATCCGCTGCACGACGAGGTGCGGCAGGGCGCGCAGCACCCGGACGTCGTCCGACCCGGCGAGGTACTCGTGGCACGCGGTGCGGCAGCCGCCGTAGTCGTTGTAGTCGTCGACCACGATGATGCCGCCAGGGCTGAGCCGCTCCCCGATCCGCTCCAGGCAGCACTTCACCGCGTCGTGCCAGTCCGAGTCGACGTGCGCGAGCGCCACCGGCCCGCTCAGGCGCAGCGTCTCCTCGAACAGCCCGCGGTGAAGCTCGACCCGCCCGAGCGCCGGCGCGACGCCGTGGCGCGCGAAGGTCTGCTGCACCTGCCCGAGCAGATCGTCGACGTAGCCGTAGTACTCGTCGCCCTCGCCCAGACCCTTGGCCTCCCCCGCGCTGATGCGCGCGAACCGCTCGTGCGCCTCCCAGGGATCGCGCTCGGTGGGCGGCGGGATCGTGCCGAAGAGGTCGTAGCCGTGGAACGTGCGGCCGGAGTCCATGTGCGTGGCGAGCACGATGCCCGAGCCGCCCAGCGCCACCCCGCACTCGACCACGTCGCCGGGGACACCCGCGGCGAGCACGCGACGGGTCGCCTGCTCGAGCGAGCGCAGCTTCGTGGCGGAGAGGTAGCTCAGGCGCTCGCGCTTCACGCGTCGCGCGGTCGGGCTCAGCAGCGCTTGGTGCCTCAGCTCGAGACCCCGGGCGGCGACCTGGCGAGGCGTGGGCGGCATCCGTCCATCCTAGGAGGCGGGCGTGCGGCCGTAGCCCAAGGCCGCGACGCGTCCCGTCGCGGCCGCGAGCACGAGGGCGCCCATCAGCATCTCGAGGCTCTCCTCGACGATCTTCAGAGCGGCTGCCACGAGGCCTTCCTCGGGCGCGGGGGTGGCCAGCTCGGCGAGATGGCCGGCCACCAGCGTGCCCACGGCCGCCAGCAGCAGCTGGCGCGTGACCCCGCCCGCCTGCCTGCCTGCCGCCACCAGCAGGGCGATCGCAGCGAGGCCGGCCAGCGGCTGCACGATCCACTCTGCGACCGCGGCGCCGATCTCGGCGCTGAGACGCTCGTGCAGCGTCGCCAGCTCGTCCAGCGAGAGCACGAGCAGCAGCGCGCTTACGCCCGACCACCGTCCACGTCCGCCGCGGTCGGCGGCGGCGACGAGGAGGCAGGCGATCCCGGCGAGTCCGAACTGCAGGCTTGATGCCCACGTGGGCAGGTTGGCCTCGGTGTCGAGCCGCAGCAGGTCGCTGTCGACGGTGACGCGGTTGACGACGTGCACCAAGGCGAGCGACGCGATGAT
>JBPCNM010000067.1:0-11401 GCA_051001255.1 Solirubrobacteraceae bacterium | reverse complement strand
GCGGCCGAGGCGGCGGCGCGGGCGCTTTGACCCGCGCCGCCCCGGCGCCCCGCGGTCGAGGGCTCGCCGAGGCGGTCGAGGCGGTGCTGGACGAGCACCGGCGCGACATCGTCGTCCACGCGCGCGGCCCGCTACTCGACCGGACGCGTCGACCCTCGAACGCGGAGCTCGGGGAGGCCGGGCGTGAACGGCGGCGGGGGCCGGCCGCCGATCCGTACCCTGAGGTGCGCCGCAGCGCCCCGGCCGAGTCCCTGGTAGTCGATCCGGACGCTGGTCAGGTCGGAGGGCGCTGCGAGCGGGGAGTCGTCGAGTCCCGTCACCGAGAGCGTCGCCGGCACCGAGCGGCCCAGTTCGCGCGCTCTGGCGACGCCGGCTACGGCGAGCAGGTCGGTCGTGAAGGCGATCGCGGTGACTCGGGTCGGATCGTCGAGCACGGCCTCGGTGGCATCGGCGCCGGTCGGGTCGGTGCTGTCGGCGTAGGCGATCGGCCCGGGGGCGATGCCGGCCCGGCGAATCGTCGTCTCCCAGATCCGCCGGCGGGCCCGCACGTGCTCATAGAGCTCTAGGCCGCCGACGAAGCCGATCCGGCGATGGCCGAGCGAGAGTACAAGCTCGGCCGCCTGCGCCATGCCGGCGACGTGGCTCGTCTCCAGCACGGGAAGCGGGCAGGGGTCACCGGTCTGCCCGACCACCACCGCCGGCAGCCCCGAGGCGGCCAGCATGGGGAAGCGCGGATCGTCGCGCTGTGGATCGGTCAGCAGCAACCCGTCGACCCGCCCTGCCTTCAGCAACCGTGCGTACGGCGCGAGATCGACCGCTCCCCCGTACGAGGCGGTCATCTGGAGCAGCAGCGCGCAGTCATGCGTGCCGAGCGTCTGTTCGACGCCCGCGAGGAAGGGAACCGAGAACGGCTCCAGCTGGAGATCCTCAGGGTCGTGGGGAAGGACGAGTCCGACCGCGCCCGCGCGTGCCTGCTTGAGTGCCCGGGCGGGTGCGCTCGGCTCCCAGCCCATGTCCTGGGCGATCTTGAGGATCCGCTCGCGCGTCTCGTCGCCGACGCCGGGCAGCTCGTTCATCGCATAGGACACGGCGGCGGTGGAAACGCCCGCGCGACGCGCGACATCGAACACGGTCGGTCGCGGTCGTGCAGCATCGGTCATCGGGCAGAGCGTACGGAGCCCGCTTTACGAAGCCGGGATCATCCTGCATCGTCACCGTGACTTACACGAGTAAGTACCGGAGAGGGGAGCAAGATGAAGCCGGGGCCAGCGCGTCTTGACCACACGTTGGCGGTCGACAACGCGGCCTTTCACCTGTTCGACCTCGACTCCGGAGAGGTCTTGGCGTCTCCCGTCGCCGGCGACGAAGCGCTTACCGACCACGTGATCGCCGCCGACTAGCCGGCACGGGCGGTGTCAAGCACTCGGCGCCGGCGACCGCGCAGGAAGCCGCGCCTCAGCCGGCTTCGGTGGACGGTCCGGTGCGATGCAGGACGAGCATGGCCCGGTCGTCCAGGACCGTGCCGCGCGCGAACGCGTCGAGCGCCGCGGAGACCGCGGCGAGCAGCCCCTCGGGGTCCGGCGGCGCGTCATCGACGACGGTGCGCAGCCGCTCCTCTCCGAACCGGTCCGCGGCACCGGGCGTCTCGGTGACCCCGTCGGTGTAGAGCAGCAGCGTGTCGCCCGGCAGGAGCGCGACGGTGACGTCCTCGGCGTCCGCGTAGTCCTGGACCGCGCCGAGCAGCAGCCCGGTGACGCCGACCGTCTCGCAGGTGGGCTGCCCGCGCTTGAGCAGCGGGTGGGGATGGCCGCCGATCGCGAGCGTCAGCTGGTCGCCGTGCAGGAGCCCGCAGAGCATGGTCACCGGCGCCAGCTTCGGCCGCTGGCGCAGCGCGCGGTTGACCAGCGCGAGCACCGCCGAGGGGCGCGGGTCGAACGCGGCGGCGGTGCGGGCCGTGTGGCGCACGAGCGAGGTCAGCGCCGCCGCGGTCACCCCCTTGCCGGTGACGTCGCCGAGCAGCACCATGTGCCCACCCTCGACCGCGAACACGTCGTAGAAGTCGCCGCCCACCTCGGCTCCGCGCTGCCCCGGCCTGTAGTCGGCCGCGAAGCACCAGCCGGGCACGTCGGGCAGCGCGTCCGGCAGCAGGCTCGCCTGCAAGGTGTGCGCGACCTCGGAGCGCTCGGTGTACAGGCGCGCGTTCTCGATCGCTGTCGCGGCGCGGGCCGCCAGCTCCTGTGCGAAGGCGACGTCGTGCTCGGTGTAGCGCCGGCCGCTCTCGGAGAAGACGAAGCTCATCGCGCCGAGCACGGTCCCGCCGCTGGTCATCGGGACGATCATCATCGAGCGGATGTCGAGCGCCCGCACGGCCTCCAGCCATCCCGGGTCCGAGCTCGCCTCGACCAGCATCGAGTCGGGGATCTCGGCGACCAGCTGCGGCTCGCCGGTCCGCATGACCGCCGGCGTGCCCGCCGGGGCGTCGGGGTCGGGCGGGTGTCGCTCGCGCAGCTCGCGCGCCGCGGCGACGCGCGCGGGGTCCGCGTGGACGAGCGCGACCTGCTGCAGCCGCCCGCGGTCGTCGGGCAACTCGACCGCGCACCAGTCCGCGAGCGCCGGCACCGCGAGCCGCGCCACGCGCTGGAGCGTCTCCTCGTAGCCCAGCGAGGACGCGAGCGCCGCCCCGGCCTCGGCGAGGAAGCGCTGGCGCAGCTCGGCCTCGCGCTCCTGCGTCACGTCCTCGATCACGTTGACCGCCAGGATCTGGCCGTCCTCGTCCTCGAGCGCGGTCGCCTTGGTCAGCAGCCAGCGCAGCTTCCCGGTCGTCCGCAGCACGCTCTGCGTGAGCAGCGGCTCGGGCGTCTCGCCACGGATCACGCGCGTGCCGGGCAGCTCGTCGTCGCTCACCGGCCGGCCGTCCGGGTGGCGGATGTCGAAGCGCTCGGCCAGCTCACCGGGGGCGGCGGTCAGGACGGCATGCACGTCGGGCAGTCCGAGCAGCGTGGCGGCCGCCCGGTTGGCGTAGACCATCCGGCCGCGAGCGTCGTGCACGGTGACCGCCTCGGCGAGCGCGCCGAGGATGCCGTCCAGCCGCCGCTGCGTGGCGGTGAGCCGGCTGACGAGCTGGGCGTTCGCGAGCGCGAGGCCCGCGCGCCCGACGAGCAGGCCGGCGAAGGCGAGCTCGTCCGCGCCGTAGCTCCGGCCGGAGCGGCCGACGCCCATGCCGAGCGCGCCCAGCGGCCCGCCGCTCGGTGCCAGCGGGAGCGCCATCGTCCAGCGCAGTCCGGACTGCTCCATGTGCCCGCGGTCCTCGTCGTCGTGGACGATCGCCGCGCGCAGCGGCGCGCGCAGCTCCGCGAGCTGGCTGCCCTCCCCGCGCAGCGCGCGCATGGTGGGGGAGAGCTCCGCGCGCTCGCTCGCCGCGCGTTCCATCAACCAGGTCTCGAGCACCTCGGCGTCGGGCGCGTGCACCCGCGCGGCCAGCCGCCGGGCGCTGCCGTCAGGGACGAGCAGGTCGATCCACGCCGCGTCGGCGAGATCGGGGACGAGCAGGTCGACCAGCCGCCGCAGCGCCTCGTCGATGTCGGCGGCGCCGTCGGTGATGCGGGCGGCCTCGGCGAGCAGGTGCAGCTGGTGGCGCTCGGTCTCCAGCTTCGAGCGGGCGCCGGCGGCGGCCTGGCGCTCGCGCGCCCCCCAGACCGCGATCGCGGAGCCCGACACGACGGTGATGAGCGCCGGCACGTAGTCGTTGCCCTCGCCGTCGTGCCACACCGGGCTCACCATCGCCAGCCCGACCGCGATCGCGCCGACCAGCGCGACGTCGCGCGGGTTCGCGCGGATCGCCGTGGCCAGCACCGGCAGCAGATAGAGGCTGCGTGCGAACGAGCCGCCGCTGCTGGCCATGTGCAGCGCGGCGAGCGTCGCCTCGGCCAGCAGCGCCGCGGTCAGCCACCACCGGCTCCGCCCGCCTGACACCGTTCAGCGCTCGGCCGACGCAAGGTCGAGCTCGAACCAGACGCGCGTGCCACGGTCCGTGTCGACGCCCCAGCGGCTGGACATCCGCTCGACCAGGAACAAGCCGTACCCGCCGAACCCGGCGTCTGCGCCGCGCGGCGCGGGCGTGCCGGGGTGAAAGCCGCTGCCGCCGTCGTGCACCTCGACGCGGATCGTCTCGGGCGCGATGCGGACGGCGAGCGCGACGGGCTGCGCGGCCGCGGCGGCGTGGCGCACCGAGTTCGTGACCAGCTCGGAGACGAGCAGGCACAGCGTGCCGCGCTCGCTCTCGGGCAGCGACGGCGGCAGCCAGCCCTCGAGCCGGTGGCGCGCGAGCGCGGGGGTGTCGAGCGCCGACGCGAAGCTCGCGGAATGCTCGTGGGTCACGCAGGCGGAGTGTATGGCGCGCTAGGGTCCGAGTCGCGTGACCGTCAGCAGCACCCCCGTCGCACCCGGCGGCTTCGAGTTCCCGCTCGAACCGCGTCTGCCGCGCATCGGAGCCGTCGATCAGGTGGCGCTCGAGGAGCGCGCCGCCGCGCTGGCCAAGCGCTCGATCAAGAAGGAGTCCAAGCGCTTCGCGCTCGAGCTGGCGGTGCGGATGATGGACCTGACGACGCTGGAGGGCGCCGACACGCCGGGCAAGGTCGCGGCGCTGGCGGCCAAGGCGATTCAGCCCGACCCGGCGGACCGGACGGTGCCGAGCTGCGCGGCGATCTGCGTGTACCCGAACCTCGTGCCGGCCGCCGTCGAGCGCACGCGCGCCACGCCGGTGAAGGTCGCCTCGGTGGCGACCGCGTTCCCGTCGGGGCAGTCGCCGCTCGCGGTGAAGCTGCGCGACGTCGAGGAGGCGGTGGCGTCCGGCGCTGACGAGATCGACATGGTGATCGACCGCGGGGCGTTCCTCTCCGGCCGCTACGCGAAGGTCTACGACGAGGTCGTGCGGGTCAAGGAGGCGTGCGGCGCCGCCCACCTCAAGGTGATCCTGGAGACCGGCGAGCTCGGCACCTACGACAACGTGCGCCGCGCCTCGCTGCTCGCGATGGCCGCCGGCGCGGACTTCATCAAGACCTCGACCGGCAAGCTCCCGAGCGCCGCCACGCTGCCCGTGCTGCTGTGCATGCTCGAGGCGATCCGCGACGTGCACGACGAGACCGGCCGCGTCGTGGGGTGCAAGCCCGCGGGCGGGATCCGCACGTCCAAGCAGGCGATCCAGAACCTCGTGATCGTCTCAGAGACGCTCGGGCCGGACTGGCTCACGCCCGACCGCTTCCGGCTCGGCGCGTCCTCGCTGCTCAACGACGTACTGATGCAGATCCGGACGCAGAAGACCGGCCGCTACCAGAACCCGGAGTACTTCACGCGTGACTGAAGAGCTCGCCTTCCGCGGCTTCGAGTACGCCGCCGCACCGGAGTCGCGCGCGATCGTGCGGCTCGACGACGCCTACGGCCTGTTCGTCGGCGGGGGTTGGCGCGAGCCGGCGGAGACCTACACGACGATCTCGCCCGCGAGCGAGGAACCGCTGGCGCACGTCGGGCAGGCGAGCGCCGAGGACGTCGGCGCCGCCGTCGGCGCGGCGCGCGAGGCGTTCGAGGGTGAGTGGTCCGCATTGCGCCCCGCCGAGCGCGCCAAGTACCTGTTCCGGATCGCGCGCCTGCTGCAGGAGCGCGCGCGCGAGTTCGCCGTGCTGGAGTCGCTCAACGGCGGCAAGCCGATCAAGGAGTCGCGCGACGTCGACCTCCCGCTCGCCGCGGCGCACTTCTTCTACTACGCCGGCTGGGCCGACAAGCTCGAGTACGCGTTCGCGAACCGGCGCCCGCGCCCGATCGGCGTGGCCGGCCAGATCATCCCGTGGAACTTCCCGCTGCTGATGCTGGCGTGGAAGCTCGCCCCGGCGCTCGCGGCGGGCAACACCGTCGTGCTCAAGCCGGCCGAGACGACGCCGCTGACCGCGCTGCTGTTCTGCGACGTGCTGCGCCAGGCCGAGTTGCCCGCCGGCGTCGTCAACAGCGTGACCGGCGACGGGCGCACCGGCGCCGCGCTGGTCGAGCATCCGGGCGTCGACAAGATCGCGTTCACGGGCTCGACCGAGGTCGGCAAGGCGATCCAGCGCGAGCTGGCCGGGACGGGCAAGGGGCTGACGCTCGAGCTGGGCGGCAAGGCCGCGAACATCGTGTTCGACGACGCGCCGCTCGACCAGGCGGTCGAGGGGATCGTCAACGGCATCTACTTCAACCAGGGCCACGTGTGCTGCGCCGGCTCGCGCCTGCTCGTGCAGGAGTCGATCCAGCAGCCGCTGATCGAGAAGCTCAAGCGCCGCCTGACAACGCTGCGCGTCGGCGACCCGCTCGACAAGAACACCGACGTCGGGGCGATCAACTCCGCCGCGCAGCTGCAGCGGATCGAGGAGCTCGTGGCGGCCGGCCAGCAGGAGGGCGCGGAGATCTACCAGCCGCCGTGCCGCCTGCCCGAGCAGGGCTACTGGTTCGCGCCGACCGTGTTCACCAACGTCGCGCAGAGCCACCGCATCGCCCAGGAGGAGATCTTCGGCCCGGTGCTCTCCGTGCTCACGTTCCGCACGCCCGAGGAGGCGGTCGAGAAGGCCAACAACACGGCCTACGGGCTCTCCGCAGGGGTCTGGACCGAGAAGGGCTCGCGCATCCTGTGGACCGCGCAGCGGCTGCGCGCCGGCGTGGTCTGGGCCAACACGTTCAACCGCTTCGACCCCACGTCGCCGTTCGGCGGCTACAAGGAGTCGGGCTTCGGCCGCGAGGGCGGCTTGCACGGCCTCGAGCCGTACCTGCGCTTCGACGAGGACGCGACGGAGTGGGGCGGATGACACGGGTGCCGGTGCGCAAGACTTACAAGCTCTACGTCGGCGGCGCGTTCCCGCGCTCGGAGTCCGGCCGCACCTACGAGGCCGAGGAGCACAACATCGCGCAGGCCTCGCGCAAGGACCTGCGCGACGCGGTCCGGGTCGCGCGCGGCGCGGCGGCCAAGTGGGGCGGGATGACGGCCTATAACCGCGGACAGGTGCTCTACCGCGTGGCCGAGATGATGGAGGCGAGGGCGGGCGAGCTGGCCGAGCTGTGCGGCGGGCGCGAGGAGGTCGAGCGCGCCACCGATCGGGTGGTCTGGTACGCGGGCTGGACCGACAAGCTCGCGCAGGTGCTGGGCGGCGCGAACCCGGTCGCCGGCCCGTACTTCAACTTCACGATGCCCGAGCCGACCGGCGTCGTGGGCATCCTCGCGCCGAGCGAGCCAGCGCTGCTCGGGCTCGTGTCGCGGCTCGCGCCGGTGCTGGCGGGCGGCAACACCGCCGTCGTGGTCGCCTCGGAGGCGCACCCGCGCGCGGCGGTCGAGCTGGCCGAGGTGCTCGCCACCTCCGACGTGCCGGGCGGCGTGGTCAACATTCTCACCGGGCTGCGCGACGAGCTCGCACCTCAGCTCGCCAACCACCTCGACGTCGACGCGCTCGACCTCGACCGCTCCGACGCCGACCTGGAGCGCGGCGCCGCCGACAACGTCAAGCGCGTCGTGTTCGCCCGCGGGGACGTGCAGAGCCCGTACGAGATCTCGAGCTTCCTCGAGCTCAAGACGGTCTGGCACCCGATGGGGCAGTAGCGCGCCGGCCATGACCGAAGCCCTGATCGTCGACGCCGTTCGCACGCCGTTCGGCCGCCACGGCGGCGGGCTCGCGCCGGTGCGCCCGGACGACCTCGCGGCGCTCGTCCTGCGCGCCGTGCTGGAGCGCACCGGGGTCCCGGCCGGCGACGTCGAGGACGTGATCCTCGGCTGCGGGAACCAGGCCGGCGAGGACAATCGCAACGTCGCGCGCATGGCCGCGCTGCTCGCCGGCTTCCCGGAGCACGTCGGCGGTGCCACCGTCAACCGGCTCTGCGGCTCCGGCATGGACGCGATCGCCTCCGCCACACGCGCGATCAAGCTCGGCGAGGCCGACGCCTACGTCGCCGGCGGAGTGGAGTCGATGAGCCGCGCGCCGTTCGTGGTGCCCAAGCCCAGCCGGGCGTTCCCGACCGGACCGGTGGAGATGGCCGACACGACGCTCGGCTGGCGGCTCGTGAACCCGCGCATGACGGAGCTGGGCCACACCGACTCGCTCGGCCAGACCGCGGAGAACCTCGCCGCGCAGCACGGTATCGCGCGCGAGCAGCAGGACGCGTTCGCGCTGCGCAGCCACGCCAAGGCGGTCGCCGCGCAGGACGGCGGGCGCTTCGCGGACGAGCTGGTGCCCGTCGAGGTCGCGGGCCGCAAGCAGACCGTTACCGTCGATGCCGACGAGGTGCCGCGCCGCGATTCCTCGCTCGCGTCGCTCGCCCGGCTCGACCCGGCCTTCGTCCGCGACGGCAGCGTCACCGCCGGCAACTCGAGCACGCTCAACGACGGCGCCGGCGCGGTCCTGCTCACGTCGGCCGGCTACGCCCGCGCGCACGGACTCGAGCCGCTCGCGCGCGTGCTCAGCGCCGCGACGGCCGGCGTTCCGCCGCGGATCATGGGCATCGGCCCGGTCCCCGCTGCCGCGAAGGCGCTCGAGCGCGCCGGTCTCGCGATGGACGAGATGGACCTCGTCGAGGTCGACGAGGCGTTCGCCGCCCAGGTGCTCGCGGTGCTGCGCGAGTGGAAGATGGACCCCGAGGACGACCGGCTCAACGTCAACGGCGGCGCGATCGCGCTCGGCCACCCGCGCGGCGCCTCGGGCGCGCGGATCGTCGGCAGCACCGTGCACGAGCTGCGCCGCCGCCCCGGCGCCCGGTTCGCGCTCGTGAGCATGTGCATCGGTGTGGGGCAGGGCATCGCGCTCGTGCTCGAGCGCGCGTAGCTACACGCCGGCGACGTCGACGCTGCGGGCTTCCGGCGCGCAGAAGCGGGCCGTGCGCTCCGCCTCCGCGCGGATCCCGGCGCGCGCGGCCCGGCCGAGCTCGACGTGCGGCGTGACGGTCAGCTGGACGGTGTCGCCTTCGCGCCGCACCTGCCAGCTGGCGGCCACGCGGCCGTCGACGGTCACCGTCGGATCGCCGCTGATCGTCAGCTTCAGCGGCAGGACGTCCGGCGGCATGATCCGCTCGCGGTCCGCGTAGGCGAGCAGCGGCTGGTCCCAGTTGGCCAGCAGCCGCACCGGCAGCGGCGTCGACGCCGGCGGCAGCGGCCGGTCGGGCAGGTCGAGCAGCACGGTCCCGCGCTCGTCGTGGTAGGAGACGGTGGGGAGCCGCTTCCAGGCGTCGGCGAAATCGCGCTGGGCGACGCCGGCCCAGGCGGCGACGTCGCGCCGGCTGGCCGGCCCGAAGGCGGCCAGGTAGCGGGCGAGCACGAGCGTAGCGGCCTCGGCCGGCTCGGGCAGCGGGCGGGGGTCGAGGACGAAGTCCGGCCGTCGCGGGTCGTTCCAGAACCCGGCCGGTGGAAGCTGCACGAGCGGCAGCAGCGTGCGGGCGAAGATGACCGCGGTCCAGGGATCGTCGAGCACGCCCTCGTAGCGGCGCACGCGCTCGCGGATGTCGCCGTTGGTCCGCGGCTCGGCGAGCCAGGCGCCGAGCTCGGCGACGACCTGCGCCTCGTCGAGGTGGGGATACGTCTTGCGCCAAGTGCGCATCCGCGCCTGGCGCGTCAGCTGCGCATAGGCCGGGTACTCGGCGGCGGCGGCGCAGTGGAGCGTGAGGCGCATGATCGTCGTCTTCACGACGCTGCGGGAGTCGAACGCCGCCTCCAGATCGTCGCGCGTGAAGCCGTCGAGGCGCGCGGCCAGCGCGAGGTACGGCGCCGGCGCGTGCTGGCCCTGCAGCGGCGTCAGGCGCCGGATCGCCTCGGCGGGGTCGAGGCGGTGGCGCTCGAGCAGCAGCTGGCGCGCGGCCAGCGCTACCGTGAGCTCCTGCCGGGTGAGCGCGCGCACCGGCGTGAGCCTACGCGGGGACCACCGGAGCAGCCGATGATGCGCATTCGCATGTGTTCATGCGCGTGCGCATGCTAGGTTCACCGAGTGCCCAAGACCGTCCAGATCCGCGACCTCGACGACGACGTCTACGCGGGCCTCGCGCGGCGTGCCGCCGAGGCCGGCATCAGCGTGCCCGAGCTGCTGCGCGCCGAGGCCACGCGCTTGGCCGCACGGCCCAGCGTGGAGGCGTGGCTGACGCGTACCCGGCGCCGCTCCTCGCCGCTCGGGCGCGCCGAGATCCTGGCCGCGCTCGACGAGCAGCGCGGCCCGTGGTCCGATGCTGGTGGTTGACGCCTCCTGCCTGTGCGAGGTGCTGATCGGCGGGCTCGGCGCCGAGGCGATCCGCGCCCGGCTGGCTGCCGACCGCGATCACGCCGCTCCACATGTCGTGGACGTCGCGGTCTTCGGCGCGGTCCGGCGAGAGCACCTGCGTGGGCGCCTGGACCGCACCGAGGCCGCCCAGGCGGTCGAGGACCTCGAGGCCTGGCCGGGCGAGCGCTTCGGTCACCGGCTCCTCCTCGCCCGGGCCTGGGAGCTGCGAGACACCGTACGCGGCTGGGACGCGATGTACGTGGCGCTCGCCGAGGCGCTGGACGCGGTCCTCGTCACGACCGACCGGCGGCTTGCGGCCGCGACGGGCCCAACTTGCCGGGTCGAGGCGATCGACCACCGGTAGCCGGAGCTGCCGATCATCGCGCTCGGCGCGTCGTGCGTCGCCGCTGTCTCGCACGCGCGGTGATCACAACGCCGGTTCGGCGCCGGGCCGCGTCGTTAGTCTGAGGCGATGAGCGCCGCCTTCCCCAGCTCGAGCCTGCATGAGCGGGAGCTGATCGCGGCGGCGCGCGCCGGCGACGAGGGCGCCTACCGCCGTGTCGTGGAGTCACACCGCTCCGAGCTCCACGCGCACTGCTACCGGATGCTCGGCTCGGTCCACGACGCCGAGGACGCGCTGCAGGAGGCGCTGCTGCGCGCGTGGCGCGGGCTGCACCGGTTCGAGGGCCGCAGCTCGCTGCGCTCGTGGCTGTACCGGATCGCCACGAACGCGTGCCTGGACGCGGTCGCGCGGCGCCCCAAGCGCGTGCTCCCGATCGACCACGGCCCGGCCACGGACCCGCACGAGGGCCCGGGCGAGCCGCTCGTGGAGTCGGTCTGGCTGGAGCCCTACCCGGACGAGCGGCTGGCCCTCGACGACGGGTTCGCCGCGCCCGCGGCTCGCTACGAGCAGCGCGAGAGCGTGGAGCTGGCGTTCATCGCGGCGCTGCAGCACCTGCCGGCGCGCCAGCGCGCCGTGCTGATCCTGTTCGAGGTGCTCGGGTTCTCCGCCCGGGAGGTCGCGGAGGCGCTCGACACGAGCGTCGCCTCGGTGAACAGCGCGCTGCAGCGCGCGCGCAAGGCGGTCGACGAGAAGCTCCCCGCGCAGAGCCAGCAGGCCACCCTGCGCACGCTCGGCGACGAGCAGCTGAGCA
>JBPCNM010000066.1:0-11510 GCA_051001255.1 Solirubrobacteraceae bacterium | reverse complement strand
GCGATCCGCGCGCTCGACGGCGCCGGCGTCGCGCTCGACGACATCGCCCTGCGCAGGCCGACGCTGGACGACGTCTTCCTGGCCCTCACGGGCCACACCACCGACGCCGAGACGCCCGAGGAGGTCTCCGCATGACTGTTCTCGTTCCGACCGGCACCGCCGGCCCCCTGACCACCGCCTTCACGATCGCCGCGCGCACCGGCCTGCAGCTCGCCCGCACCCCGCAGGTCCTCGGCATCGCCGTCGTGCAGAGCGTGCTGTTCCTGCTCATGTTCCGCTACGTCATCGGCGGCGCGATCGGCGTCGAAGGCGTCTCCTACGTCGAGTTCCTCGTGCCCGGCTTCGTGGTCTCCGGCCTGATCTTCACCGCCGGGGGCAGCGCGGTCGCGGTCGCCGAGGACGCCGCTTCGGGGCTCTACGACCGCCTGCGCTCGCTGCCGATCCCGGGGATCGCGGTGCTCGCCGGCCGTGCGCTGGCCGACGCCGCGCTCATGTTCTTCGTCGCGCTCGTGACGCTGCTCGTCGGCGTGGTCGTCGGCTTCCGCTTCGGCGGGAGCGCAGCCGAGGCGCTCGCGGCGATCGGCCTGGTCGCCGTCTTCTCGCTGGCCTTCGCCTGGATCTTCGTCTGGCTCGGTCTCGTGAGCGGGAGCGCCCAGGCCGCGCAGGGGCTGGGGATCCTCGGCGTGCCGTTCTCGTTCCTGTCGAGCGCGTTCGTCCCGGTCGACTCGATGCCCGCGGTGCTCGAGGTCTTCGCCGATCACCAGCCGCTCACCTTCATGGTCGAAGCGGGGCGTGGACTGCTGCTCGGGGACGCGGCGACGGCGACGTTCGAGCACGGCCTTTCCTACTACGTGATCGGGTCGCTGTTGTGGTCGGTCGTGCTCGCACTGGTCTTCGCGCCGCTCGCGATACGGGCCTACCGCAGGCGATAGCGGATGAGCGAGGCGGCGGTGTGGTTCACTCCGCGAGCTGATGGCAGATGCGCTTGCGACCCCGCTGTGCGCCCGGTTGGGCTTGACCACGCCGATCGTGCAGGCGCCGATCGGCAGTGCGGCGACGCCGGAGCTCGTGGCCGCGGTCTCCAACGCCGGTGGCCTGGGCATGCTGGCGCTGACCTGGACGGAGCCGGCGCAGGCCGGGGCCGCCATCCTGCGGACGCGGGAGCTGACCGGAGCGGCGTTCGGCGTCAACCTGGTGCTCGAGTGGGAGCAGCATGCGCGGCTCGCAGTGTGCCTGGAGGCGGGCGCGACGGTCGTGTCCACCTTCTGGGGTGACCCCGCCCCCTACGTAGCGGCCATCCACGACGCCGGCGCGCTGCACCTGCACACCGTCGGCTCGGCCGCGGAGGCGCGGCAGGCGGTCGACGTCGGCGTCGATGTGGTGGTCGCGCAGGGCTGGGAGGCCGGGGGACACGTGTGGGGGCAGGTCACGACCCTGGCGCTCGTGCCGGCGGTGGTGGACGCCGTCGGGCCTACCCCGGTGATCGCGGCCGGGGGGATCGGGGATGGCCGCGGCCTGGCCGCCGTCCTGGCCCTCGGAGCGCAGGCCGGGTGGGTCGGCACGCGCTTCCTGCTCGCCGACGAGGCCCGCATCCATGACACCTACCGTCAGCGACTCGTGGGCGCCTCGGAGGCCGACACGGTGCACGGGATCGTCTTCGACGTCGGGTGGGCCGCAGCGCCGCACCGGGCACTGCACAACACCACGACCCGAGCGTGGGAGGCCGCCGGCAGGCCCGAAGCACCCCTGCGACCAGGGGAAGGCGACGCTGTGGCGCACAGCGCCCAGGGTGACGCGCTCGTCCGCTACGGCGACACCCCGCCGCTGCGCGGGATGACCGGCGACGTCGAGGCCCTTGCGCTCTATGCAGGGCAGAGCGTCGGAGTCGCCCACCGGCAGCAGTCGGCGGCGAACATCGTCGAGGAGCTGACGGACGACGCTCGACGCATCGTCAAGGGTTAGGGACGGCCGGGGTCCGGGACCTCGACGTCGTCGCCGATGGGCTGGCGGAGACCCGCGAGCGCTTCGCCGCCGACCGCGCCGGCCGGATGCGCGCGTGCCCTTGGGCTACGCCGCGTGGATGCCGACGAGCCGTCCGGGAGGCGGCTCGCGCCGCTCGGCGGCCACTTCGCGCACGACGTGGGCGAAGGCCTCGACCAGGGGCGTGTCGGCTCCCGCGAGCCGGCCGAGCGCGATGCGCAGGGGCGCGATGTCGGCGATCGGGATCCAGGCGAGGTCGGCGCGGCGGTAGAACGCAACCATCGAAGCCGGGCAGATGCACGCGGCGATGCCGTCGGCGACCTGCTCGAAGCACTCCTCTACGTTGTCGTTGTTGGGCCCCAGATGACCTCGGAGCCGTCCGGGCGCGGGTTGACCGCCCCCCAGTCGACCCAGAACCGCGGGGCCTTGCTCGTGGTCATCAGCGGTACGCCGGCGGCGTGGGGGGGGTCCGGTCGGTGCTCGTAGGCGGCATGTCGGTGATGGCGGCGGGCCTGTTGATCCTGACCCGGAGCTCGCAGCCGGGCTCCTTCGTTGCCGGCGTCCTGCCCGGCACGCTGGTCGTCGCGGCGGGCATCGGCACCAGCTTCACCGCGATCCTGCTCGCCGCCACCGGCGGCGTGCCCGAGTCGGACCAGGGCGCGTCCTCGGCGCTGATCAACACCTCACAGCAGCTCGGTGGGGCGGTCGGCATCGCCGGCCTGGTCACGCTCGCGTCGGCGCGCAGCGACGCAGCCGTCGGTTCCCCCGGCGGCGTGCTCCTCGCCGGCTACCACGGCGCGTTCGCCGGCGCGGCAGCGGTCGTGCTCGCCGCCGCCGCGACAGGATGGTTCACGTTCCGGGCGAGGCGATCGAGCACCGGCGGATGACGCCTCCGGAAGCTGCATCCAGCGGCCGCTATACGCTGGACGCATGCCCCCGCCGGGCCGACTGTCGGTCAGCACGACGCTGCACGAGGACGTCCTCTTCGAGCTCTACCGGCGGTCGCCTGGGGCCACGGAGCGACTCCCGTCACACACGCACGCGGAGTATCAGTTCTCGATCGGCTTGACGGCGACCAACGCGTACGAGCACCGCGACGGCATCTCGAAGGAGCTTCCCGGACGGCTGACCGTCCTGCCGCCCGGCCTGCGCCACCGTCCCGTGGCGCCGCCGAGCCATCGCGTCGAGGCCCGGCTGCTGCTCGTCTACGTGCCGGCGGCAAAGCTGCGCGACATGGGTCGGCAGATGACCGGACGAGCGGTTCCGGACCTCGCCGGACCTGCCGTCCTGGACAGCCGGATCGCACTCGGCCTGCGAGCGCTGCATCGAGATCTGAGGAGGGGCTCAGCGCTGCTCGAACGCGACGACCGGCTCACGTCGGTGCTGGCCGCGCTCACCGCCACCCGCCACGAGCCTCGCCGCGACGTGCGGGGCGGCAGCGCGCAAGCACGCGCGGTCGCCCGCGCCCGGGAGTTCCTCGAGGAGCACGCGCTGGATGAGATCCGCTTGGAGCGTCTCTCCAGCGAGGCCGGGGTCAGTCCCTTCCACCTCGCGCGAAGCTTCACCGCCCACATGGGCGTGGCGCCCCACGCCTATCAGCTGCAGCTGCGCGTCGGGCGGGCGAAGGCGCTCTTGGCCGACGGTGCGGCGCCCGCCGAGGCGGCCGCTCGAACCGGATTCTGCGACCAGAGCCACCTCGGCCGGCACTTCCGGCGGCTGGTGGGCGTGACGCCCGGCGCGTACGCCGGCGGCGCAAGAACGTCCTAGCAGCGCCGCCAGGCGTCGCCTACGGTCCTCGAGCCCTTGGTTCGACGTTCCGACCTCGTACTGGTGCTGCTGTGCTCGACGATGTTCTTGAACGTCCTGAACCTCAGCTCGGTCAACATCGCGCTGCCCGAGATCGCCGCCGACCTGGGCTTCAGCGAGGCGACCCTGCCGTGGGTCATCTCCGCGTACGCGCTGACGTTCGCGGGCTTCCTGCTCGTCGGTGGGCGTGCGGCTGATCTGCTGGGCCGGCGCAAGGTGCTCGCGGCGGGCTTCGCGACCTTCGGGATCTTCACGCTCCTCGACGCGCTCGCCGCCGGTCCCGGGATGCTGATCGCGGCGCGGGGGCTGCAGGGGATCGGCGCCGCGATCACGATCCCCGCCGCGCTGGGCATCCTCACCAACACGTTCAGCGAGGGCGCCGAGCGCAGCCGCGCAGTGGCCGCGTTCGCCGCCGCGGGTGCCGTGGGCTTCGGTTGCGGGCTGATCCTCGGCGGTGTCGTGACCGACGCGCTGGGCTGGCGCTGGGTGTTCGGGCTCACCGTGCCGGCCGTCGCGCTCTTGTGCGCCCTGACGTTCGTCCTCCTGGCGCCCGATCCCGCCGGCCGCCACGAGGACGGCGGGATCGACCTGCCCGGCGCGGTCACCGCCACGCTCGGGCTGCTCGGGCTCGTCTTCGCCCTGACCAACGGCGCCGAGGCCGGCTGGAGCGCTCCCTCGACGCTGGTCGCGGTCGTGACCGGGATCGCGCTGCTGGTCGCGTTCGTGGTTCTCCAAGCGCGCGTGCGCGAGCCGCTGATGCCGCTCGCGATCTGGGCCCTGCCCAACTTCGGCCCGGTCATGGCGATCGCGTTCTGCATGTACGCCGCGTGGGTCGGCGTGAACTTCTTCCTGGCGCTCACGCTCCAGCACGTGCTCGGCTACAGCCCGACCGAGGCGGGGCTGGCTCTACTCCCGCTCGCGGTCGGTGGGCTGATCGGCTCGACGGTCGCCGGGCGGCTGCTGCCACGTACAGGCGTCAAGCGCCTGCTGACCATCGGCCTGTCGCTCTACGTCGGGGGCATCGTGCTCGTCGCGTTCATCGACGGCGATTCGAGCTACTGGCTCCACATCTTCGCGGCGGTCACGCTGCCCGTGGTGGGCAACAGCCTCACGTGGGTGGCGTGCAGCGTCACGGCGCTCGCCGGCGCCGCGCCCGACGAGCAGAGCCTGGTCGGCGGTCTGTTCAATGCCAGCCTGCAGGTTGGTGGCGGGTTCGGCCTTGCCGCGATGAGCGCCGTCGCCGCCACCCGGATCGATCCGGGCGCCGCGGGCGACGCGCTGCTGCCCGCCTATCATGCGGCCTTGTGGACCGCCGTCGGCATCGCCACCGTCGCACTGCTGATCGCCCTCCTCTTCGTCCGCGTGACCCCGACGGCGGCCTGACGTGACCGAGCATCCGCACGCCCGCCTGCGCGAGCGCGAGGCCTGGGAGGCCCTGGGCTCGGGAACCGACTTCGGGTGAGCGAGGGGCGCGGCGAGCGCCCCGCGAGCTGGCTCGAGCTGTTCTTCGATCTCGTCTTCGTCGCGGCGGTCGCCGCGCTGGCGACACAGCTTCACGCCGACCACTCCCTCGCCGGGCTCGCGGTCTTCGCCGCGTTGTTCGTCCCGGTGTGGTGGGGATGGATGGGCTACACGTGGTACGCAACGGGCTTCGACAGCGACGACGCGGTGTTCCGTGCCGGCCTGCTGGCCGGCATGCTTGCGATCGCGGCGCTGTCGGCGGGCGTCGCGGGTGCGGCCGGCGGAGATTCGGAGACGTTCGTGATCGCCTACGCCTGCCTGCTCTACGTCCTGTCGGTCCTCTATGGGCGCACCTGGCTGCAGGCGCCGGAGGCCCGGCCGCTGGCGGCCCACCTGGGGATCGGCAACGCGCTCGGCGCCACGCTGTGGCTGGCTTCGCTGGCGCTCGACGAGGGCGCTCGGCCGGTCGCGTGGGCGGTGGCGATGCTCCTCCTGATCGCGGCCTTCGCGCTCGCGCCGTGGTCGCGCTCGGCTTCGTCATCGCGGCGGCGAGCTGGTGGCTCTACTTCGGCATCTTCAGGAGCATGCCGATCGACCGCGGCTTCGGCTCCCGCTTCGTCTGGGCGCAGGGGCACCTGCTCGTCTTCGGCGGGATCGCCGCGGCCGCGGTCGGCGTCGAGTTCGCGATCGAGGCGGCGGCAGCGGGCGAGCCGCTCGAGCTGGCCGACCGCCTCCCGCTCGGCTCCGGCCTCGGCGCGTACATGGCCGTGCTGGCGGCGATTCGCCGCGCCAGCCGTGGCGCGGACTGGGTCGTCGGGTTGCGGCTGGCCGGCGCGGGGGCCGTCCTCGCCCTGGCGATCGCGGGGCTCGGGCTGGAGCCGCTGGGCTTCGTGGCGCTCGTCGCCGCGCTGGTCGTCGGCGAGGCGGCGATCGAGCTGACGCGAGCGCCGCCGACCGGCGCGCCTCGAACCAGCTCCGGCTGACGGCGGTCGATCTGGTTGGATGACCGGGATGAGCAGACGGATCGTGGTGGTCGGCGGCGGCGTAGTCGGCGCGTCGCTGGCCGCGAGCTTGATCGAGCGCGCCGGCCTGGCCGTGACCGTGCTGGAGCGGGGTCCGCGCGACCGGCTGGTCGGGTCCACCGGGCACGCGCCGGGGTTCGTCGGACTGCTGGGCGAGGCGCCGGTCGCGACCGAGCTGGCCCGGGCCAGCGCCGCCTGCTACGAGCGGCTCGAGCACGGCGGCCGCGCGGGCTTCGATCGGGTCGGCGGCCTGGAGGTCGCCTACACGCCGGCGGCCATGAGCGATCTCGAGCGCCGGGCCGCACTGGCCGACGGCGCCGACCTGGGCGCCCGGGTGCTGGACCCGGCCCAGGCCGTGGCGCTGGCTCCGGGCCTCGTCGATCCCGAGCGGTGCGTCGGCGGGGTGCTCTACCCGCAGGACGGCACCGCCCGCGCCGGCGTGATCACCGCGGCGTTGAAGGACCGCGCCGCCCGCGCCGGCGTCGAGTTTCGCTACGACGCGCCGGTCACCGCCATCGACACCCGCGCCGGCCGCGTCATCGCCGTCCGGACGGGCGCGCAGACGCTCCCCGCCGACGACGTGGTCTTGGCCTGCGGAGTCTGGGGGCCGGCGGTGGCCGCGCTGGCCGGCCAGCAGATGCCTCTGACCCCCGTGGCGCACCCATACGTGTACGGGCCGCCGCACGACACCCCGCCCCCGCGGTCGCCGTTCGTGCGCTGGCCCGAGCACCACGTCTACGCCCGTGACCACGGCGACCGGCTCGGCCTGGGCACCTACGACCACACGCCGCTGCCCGTAGCCGTCGACCAGCTCGGCACCGACGCCGAGCAGCCCTGGCCCGCCGAGCCGTTCGACGCGGCCGTGCGACGGGCGCTGGACCTGCTGCCCGCCCGACGGCGCTTCACCGCCCAGCGGCGCCTCAACGGCGTGTTCTCGATGACCGCCGACAACCTCCCGCTGCTCGGGGCCGTCGACGAAGTCAGCGGACTCTGGATGGCCGAGGCCCTGTGGGTCACGCACGCCGCCGGGGCGGCACGCAGCCTCGCCCGGCTCATGACCGGCGCCACACCCGGCATCGACGGGCTGGACGCGCTGCGCCCGGGCCGCTTCGACGGCCGGCGCCCAGACGAGCTGATGGACCGCGCCCTTCGTCTGTACGGCTACATCTACGCCACCGCTTGAGTCGCGTCCGGCGGCTCGTCGAGCTACCTCACGAGTTCCCGGCCGCCGGCCACGGACAGGATCTGACCGTTGACGTGGCCGTTCGCGGTGGAGCCGAGGAAGGTCACCGCGGACGCGATGTCCTCGGGAGTGCAGATCCGCCCGGTGGGCGTGTGTGCGGCTTCCTTCTCGACCACGGCGGGCCCGAGGAACGGTGACGTGAGGGCGCGCTCGGTGAGCGTGAAGCCGGGTCGGACGACGTTGGTCAGGATGCCGTGGCGTGCCTCGCGGACCGCCAGGACCCGGGCGGCGGTCTCGAGCGCGCCCTTGGCGGTCGCGTAGGCCAGCGGCCCGGCCATGGGCTGTTCGACGACGTCGGTGGAGACGACCACGATCCGGCCCCACTCGAGCGCTCTCATGCCCGGCAGCGCAGCGTCGATCAGCGCCGCGGTGCCGACGGTGTTGGCGGTCAGCGAGGCGGCGAGGCCTTCGATCTCCTCGAGCTCGCGACTTGGCCACTCGACGGCGTTGGCCACGAGCACGGACACGCCGCCCAACGTCTGGTGAACCTCATCCAGGGCGGCCTGTGCCGACCCCGCCTCGCGTTGATCGAGCTGTACGGCCTGCGCGCGACCTCCGGATCGCACGATCGCGTCCACCAGCTCGCCGGCCCGGTCGCTGCCGGAGTGCCACGCCACCGCGACGGCGGCGCCCTCTGCCGCGAGCGTCAGCGCGGTCGCCCGTCCGATCGCTCCCGACCCTCCGCTGACGAACGCCACCTTCCCTACGAGACCCGTCTCCACACGCTCTCCTACCTAGTCGGCTATCTAGTAGCCGACTATACACATGCTCCTGGACGTCCGACGCGCTCCTATGCTTCGCGCGTGGACTTCGCTGAGGTCAGGAGGATCAACAAGGGGCTCGTCAAGGTGGCGAAGCTCTACCGCGGCGCGCAGGCCGAGCTGCTGGCCGACCTCGGCCTTCACCCCGGCCAGGACGTGCTCCTGTGGGTCCTCGGCCAGGAACCCCACGGCTTGCTGGTGAGCGAGATCGCCGAACGGCTGGGTATCGAGTCACCGACCGTCACGCGGACCCTCACCCGGCTCGAGCCAGGCGGCTGGCTCGTGCGAGAGCAGGTGCCCGGGGACCGGCGGGCCGTGCGCATCCGGCTCACCTCCCACGCGCAGGCGATGCTCCCGCAGGTCGAGGCCAACTGGCGCACGCTCGCCGACACCGCGACCGCAGGCCTGGACCGCTGCGAACGCGAGCAGCTCGTCACCCTCCTCGATCGCGTCAGGGACAACCTGCTCGCGCTGGCCACCGACGAGGAGGCAGAGCAGTCCACGGCTAGGTCGCCTTGAGCAGGCCGCCGTCGACCACGAACTCGGCACCGTTCGTGCTCGCGGAGCGCGGCGAGGCCAGCAGGCAGACGGCGTCGGCGATCTCCTGCGGCTCGACGAGGCGCCCGGTGGTGAGCTGCATCATCTCGGGCGCCACGGTGGCCATCACGCTCTCGCGGTCCGCTCCCGTCTGAGCCGCGAGGATGTCGGCCGCGCCGCCCTCGTCGGTCCACCACGGCGTCTTCACCGGGCCGGGGCAGACACCGTTGACTCGAACGCCCTGGGGTCCGAACTCCTCCGACAGCGCCTTCGTGAGGTTGATCAGTGCCGCCTTCGCCGCTCCGTAGTCCACGTTGATGGCGGAGGGCTGCCGGCCGTGGCCAGACGAGACGTTCACGATCGCGCCGCCGCCGCGCTCGACGAGCAGCGGGATCGCAGCCCGGCACGCGCGGACGGCCGAGAACAGGTTGAACTCGAACATCGCGCGCCAGCCGACGTCGGTGAGATCCAGGAACCCGAACTGCGGGAGCTTGGTGCCGGGCGGCGGTCCGCCCGCGTTGTTGACCAGCACGTCGAGCCCGCCGAACGCCTCCACGGCGTGCGCGACGACCTCCGCGGGCGCATCGGGATCCATCAGATCGACCGGCACGTGGGCCAGATCGCCGGTGAGCGCATCGAGTTCCGGCGTGCGGGTGCGCGAGGCCGCCACGACGTGCATGCCCTCGTTCAGGAAGGTACGGACGACGGCGAGGCCGATGCCCTTGGACGCGCCCGTGACGACGGCTACGCGCCCGGTGAGATCGAGGTCCATGGGGCTCCTTTCGGGTTGCGGCGACGGCCGACTGGCCGTGCTCTCCCGATAAGACGCAGCCGCCGGCAGAAACGTGAGATCGGCGTGCGCCTCATAGCGCGCAGGCGCCGATGACCTCCTGCCACCAGGAGATCTCGGCATCGTCGGTCGCGCGGATGAGCCGCCGGCGGACCTGCGCCTGGACCTGCCCGGCCGGGCCCATCATGAGGATCGGACCGGTCACGGCGAAGCGTCCGTCGGCGAGGATGACCAGTGCGCCCGGCACGTCGCGGCGGGTGCGCAGGTGCTCGACGACCGGGTTGCCGGCCACCGCCCGAGGATGGGCGGGGTCGCCGTCGCCGGCGTCCCACGGGCGCGCGGTGTACACCGGCACGCTGCCCGCATAGGTGCGCTGCGGCCGCACCGGCTTGAGCACCGGGCCCTTGCGCCATCGCTCGAGGATCACCGGCAGGTCCTCCGCCACCTCGCGGCGGACGAGCACGAGCAGGCGGTCCGCGGCCTCCAGACGGGTGGAGCCCCGCGGCAGCAGCGCCTCCTCGCCGCGGACGATCAGCGAGACCAGGGCGTCGCGCGGCAGTCCCAGGTCGCGCAGGCGCGCGCCGGCCGCGGCGTCGCCGGGCGCGATCACGTGCTCGACCACGTCGGCGCCGAGCTCGCGCACGGCGCCCACCTCCAGGATCGACGCGGAGGGGGCCGGTTCGTCGGAACCCACCCGGAGCCAGCGCGCCACGACGTCGATCGTCGAGCCCTGCAGGACGGTGGACAGCAGGACGGCGAAGAAGACGATGTTGAAGAACTCGCGCGACTGCGGGACGTCGTCGATCACCGGGAAGATGGCGAGCACGACCGGCACCGCGCCACGCAGGCCGGCCCAGCCGAGGAACGCCTTCTCGCGCACGTCGAAGCCGCTGCCCCAGGTGGTCAGCGCCGTCGCGAGCGGCCGCGCGACGAACACGATGACGAGCGCGAGCAGCGTGCCCTTCCCGGCCACCTCGCCGAGCTCGGCGGGGAACACCAGCAGGCCGAGCGTGAGGAACATCGTCAGCTGCGCCACCCAGGCCATGCCTTCGTGGAACGCGGTCACCGTGCGCTTGGCGGGGATGTTGGCCGAGCCGAGCGCGAGCCCGGCGAGGTACGCGGCGAGGAAGCCCGAGCCCCCGAGCGTGTCCGCCGCGCCGAACGCGAGCGCGGCGCACGCCAGCGAGGCCACGGGGTACAGGCCGGGGCTCGAGAGCCGTATGGACTGGAACGCCTGCGTCGCCAGCCAGCCGATCGCCACGCCCGCGACCAGGCCCAGGCCGAGTTGCTGCGCGAAGAGCCCGAGCATGTCGACGACGCCGTAGCCGGGGTGGGTGATCCACTCGATGAACCCGAGCACGAGCAGCACGGCGATCGGGTCGTTGAAGCCGGCCTCGCCCTCCAGCGTGCGCTCGAGCCGCTTGCGCAGGCCGGCGCCGCGCAGCAGCGAGAACACCGCCGCGCCGTCGGTGGAGGAGACGATCGCGCCGATCAGCAGGCCCTCGATCGTCGAGAACCCGAACAGCCAGGACGCCGCGAAGCCGGCGACGGCGGCCGTGACGAGCGTGCCCGGGACGGCGAGCCCGATCGCCGGGCGCAGCACCGGCCGGATCTCGCCCCAGCCGGCGGTCAGCCCGCCCTCGAACAGGATCAGCGCCAGCGCGATCACGCCCACGGTCTCGGCCAGGTGGAAGTCGTCGAACGCGATCCAGCCCAGGCCGTCGGACCCGATCCCCATGCCGAGGCCGAGGAACAGCACCAGCCCGGGCAGCCGCAGGCGCCCCGCGACCAGCGACGCGGCGAGCGCCGCGGCCAGCAGGGCGCCGACGATCAGGATGCGCTCGCCGTCGGGCAAGCGCGAAGCATTTCAGCCGGAGCTATTCAGGCGTCGTGTAGGCCTGCGAGATGCC
>JBPCNM010000065.1:0-6004 GCA_051001255.1 Solirubrobacteraceae bacterium | reverse complement strand
CGCCGGAGCCGGCCGAGCTGCCGCGCGGCGGGCGCAGCGTCCTGCCCGAGCACCGCGTCGTCGCGTTCTACGGCGCGCCGCAGTCCGACGAGCTCGGCGCGCTGGGCGTCGGCACGCCCGACCAGGCGGCGCGCAAGCTCGCGCGTCAGGCGCGGCCCTACATCCGCGCCCGCCGCCCGGTGCTTCCGGCGCTGGAGCTCATCGCCGTGATCGCCAACGCGGACGCCGGCGAGGACGGGACCTACCGGGCGCGCCAGTCGCACGCCGTGATCCGGCGCTACCTGCGCGCCGCCCGGCGCCACGACATGCTGCTGGTGCTCGACATCCAGCCCGGCCGCTCGGACTTCTTCACCGAGACGACCCGGGTGAAGCGATGGCTGCGCGAGCCCGACGTCGGCCTCGCGCTCGACCCCGAGTGGCGCGTGAGCGGGAGCGAGGTGCCGGGCGAGGTGATCGGCCACGTCGACGCGCGCGAGGTGAACGCCACCTCGGCCTGGCTCGCGCAGCTGGTGGCGCGCCGGCAGCTCCCCGAGAAGCTGTTCATCGTGCACCAGTTCACCGACGACATGGTCGAAGACGCGGAGCTCAAGCAGCGCGACGGGCTCGCCATGGTGCTCAACGCCGACGGCTTCGGCACGCAGCCGGTGAAGGTGTCGAAGTACAAGGCGTTCACGCGCGCGGCGACGTCCTTCGAGCAGGGCTTCAAGCTGTTCTACGAGGAGGACGTGGGACTGATGACCCCGCGCGCCGTGCTGCGCCTGCGGCCACCGCCCGACGTCGTGGTGTACGAGTAGGGCATGCGGGCGTGGCTGCTCGCCGTCCTCGTCGCTCTCCTTGCCGGCTGCGGCGGCGGCGGCGGGCTGGCGGAGGAGCGTCGCGGCGACCTGATCTACGCGCGCGGCGGCGAGGGTCCCGGGCGCGTGACGGTCGTGCGCCCGGCGGACGCGCGCGGGCCGCTCCCGCTCGTGCTGTTCCTGCACGGCTGGGGCGCCACCGAGCCGCGCTTCTACGGCCCGTGGGTCGAGCACCTGGCGCGGGCCGGCAACGCCGTGATCTACCCGCGCTACCAGGACTCCGTCGCCGAGCCGCCGCCGCAGGTCCTCGGCAACGCGCTGATCGGGATCCGGACGGCGCTGGACGGCCTCGACGCCGATCGCGGCTCGCTCGTCGTCGCCGGGCACTCGGCCGGCGGCGCGCTCGCCTCCGACTACGCCGGCATCGCACGGAGCGTCGGCCTGCCCGAGCCGCGCGCGGTGCTGAGCATGTACCCCGGGCGTGCGTTCCGCGGAATCCGCTTCGCCATCCCGGCCGTCGACCCGTCGCGCATCCCGTCCGGCACGCGCCTGCTCGTCCTCAGCGGCGCCGACGACCGCGTGGTCGACCCGCGCGACGCGCGCGCGATCCACCACGGCGCAACCCGCGCGCGCCGCCGCTTCGAGGTCATCCGCACACCGGGCGCGAGCGATCACCTCGGTCCGCAGCGCGCCACGCGAATTGCCCGCAACGTCTTCTGGCGGCGCCTCGACGACCTGATCGCCGACGCGCGCAGATGAAGAGGGTCAGACCCGTGCCCAATGCCGACCGAGACGCCGCCCGCACCCGGACCTCGCCTGGATGCGGCCGCTGACGTAGCGTCAGCTGCCGAGCCGCCACGACGCCCTCGAGTTGCGCCCACCACGTCGCCCGGAACCGAGAGGCCGGCGAAGAAGGGAGCCGGCTGGCAGTCGTGCCAGCCGGAGCGATCAGACGGCGGCGGGGGCCTTGCGCGCCGCGAGCAGGGTCGCGCCGATCGCGCCACCGAGGTCGCCGAGCGAGGCGAGCAGCACCTCGGGGGGCCGGTGGTCGGCGAACAGGTGCGGCATGATCGCGTCGCGGATCCGCTCGACGTAGGGTTCGCCGAGCCGCAGGCCCAGGCCGCCGCCGATGACGACCGCCTCGACGTCGAGCAGGTTCAGCGACGACGCGACGGCGATCCCGACCGCCTCGACCGCCTTGTCGACCATGTGGTGGGCAAGCTTGTCGTCGCGCTCAAGCGCACGCGCCCAGATGCCGCTCGAGAGCCGCGGCTTGCCCCGCTCTTCCATGATCTCGAACAGGACGGTCTTCTCGCCGTCGGCCACCTTCTCGCGCGCCCGCACCTCCATCGCGCCGCGGCCGGCGTAGGCCTCCATGCAGCCGATCCGGCCGCACGGGCACGTGCGCCCGTCGCTCTTGACGACCATGTGGCCGATCTCGCCCGCCCCGCCGCGGCCCTCCCAGAGCTCGCCGCCGAGCACCACGCCGCCGCCGACACCCGTGCCCCAGAAGACGCCGAGGATCGACTTGAACGGCTTGGCCGCGCCCAGCTCGAACTCGGCGTTGGTGGCGACGTTGACGTCGTTGGAGAGGCCGACCGGCGCGTGCAGCGCCGCCTCGAGCTTCTCTCGCAGCTGGTAGGTGCCCTCCCAGTCGGGAAGGTTGCGAGCGCTCGTGACCGTCCCGGCTTCGTCGTCGACCACACCCGGGGAGCCGACGCCGAGCGCCGTGAGCTCTCCCGCACCGAGGCCGGCCTCGTCGCCCGCTTCGCGCAGCGCGCCGAGCATCGCGAGCGCGACGTCGGCCGGACCGCCCTCGGTGGGCGTCGGATGACGGGCGGCCCCGAGCACCTCGTGGGCCTCGTCCACCACCACCGCCTGGATCTTCGTACCGCCGAGGTCGATGCCGCCGTACCGTGCCATGCCCCTCCTCCTACCCAAGGTCGCCCGGCGGATGCTCGCATACCGATCCGATAGCGTTGCGCCTGAACTCGAACGTTCAATCGGAGACAGCGGCCTGTGGACCTGAACGACACCCCGGAGCTCGCCGAGTACCGCGCCAAGGTACGCGCGTGGCTCGTGGAGCACAAGCACGAGGCGCCCGCGCACGGCGGCGACGACGACGCGGCGGTCGCCGCGCGGCGGACGTGGCAGCGGCGCCTGGCCGAGGGCGGCCTGGCCGCCGTCACGTGGCCGGCCGAGTACGGCGGCGGCGGTCTCGGCCCGCTCCAGCAGGTGGTCGTCAACCAGGAGATCTGCCGTGCCGGCGTGCCCGGCATCTTCGACATCATCGGCGTCGGCATGCTCGGCCCGACATTGATCGCGCACGGCTCCGAGGAGCAGAAGCAGCGGCACCTCGGTCCGATGCTGACCGCCGACGAGGTCTGGTGCCAGCTCTTCTCCGAGCCGGCCGCGGGCTCTGACCTGGCCGGGGTGCAGACGCGTGCCAAGCGGCTCCAGGACGGGTCCTGGAGCCTGTCGGGGCAGAAGGTGTGGACGACCAACGCACAGCACGCCGCCTTCGGCCTGCTGCTGGCCCGCACCGACCCCGGCGTGCCCAAGCACAAGGGCCTGACGATGTTCGTCGTGCCGATGGACGCCGAGGGCGTCACGGTGCGCCCGCTGCGCCAGATCTCCGGCGAGGCGCACTTCAACGAGGTCTTCCTCGACGACGTGCACCTCGAGACCGGCTCGGAGCTCGGGCCGGTCGACGGCGGCTGGGGCGTCGGGCTGACCACGCTGATGTTCGAGCGCGTCGCGATCGGCCTGGGCGGCGAGGGCTTCGGCTGGCGCGCCGACCGCTTCGCGCACGCGCTGCTCGAGGACGAGGCCTGCACGCGCGACGCCGAGACGCGCCACCGCTTGGGCGAGGTCGCGGCGGAGTTCCTCGCGCTGCGCTTCACGGGCTACCGCATGCTCACTTCGCTGCAGCGCGGCCAGATCCCGGGCGCCGAGGGCGCGCTGGCCAAGGTCACGACGATCAGGGCCGCGATCGCCGCGGGCGACCTGATCTGCGACGTGCTCGGGCCGGAGGGCCTCGCACACGAGCGCTTCGGCGAGCTGGTCTCCGACATGCCGGGGCTCAAGTCGGCCGGCGGCACGGAGGAGATCCTGCGCAACATCGTCGGCGAGCGGGTGCTCGGCCTGCCGCCCGAGCCTCGGCTGGACAAGGGAGTCGCGTTCGCCGAGCTGCGCGCCGCCGAGCGCGAGGCCCGAGGCGACCGCCTCGTCGTGGCCGGCGGCGCGCCGAGCGGCAGCGGTGACGAGCCGAGCGAGGCAGTCGAGACGGCGTGAACTTCGCCCTCTCCGACGAGCAGCTCTTCCTCAAGGAGGCCGCGAGCGGCGCGCTCGCGCGCGTCAAGACGGTCGAGGCCGCCCGCGAGGCGCTCGACGGCGGCAAGCTGCCCGACCTGTGGCCGACGGCGGTGGCCGCCGGCTGGCCCGGCCTGCTGGTGTCCGAGGCCAACGGCGGCGCCGAGCTGAGCCCGCTCGAGGCGATGCTGGTGTTCGAGGAGCTCGGCCGCATGCTGGCGAGCGTCGCCCTGCTCGGCCACCTGCCGGCGACGTTCCTGCTCGACCGGGGCGGTGCCGCCGACGTGGTCGCCCCGCTGGCCGCCGGGGCGGCGCGCGCGGCGTTCGTGCCCGCCCGCCCGCCAACCGACCTCGAGGACGGCTGGACCGTCGAGCCGGCGATCGGGCTCGCGCGCGCCGCGGCGCCCTCGTTCGCCGGCGGCAAGGTCACCGGCACGATCCCCTGGGTGCCGGACGCGCCCGGCGCCGACCACCTGGTGGTCGTGCTCGACGACGGCCGCGCGGCGCACGTCCGGGGCGCCGACGCCATGATCGAGCCGGCCACGGTCTACGACGTCACGCGCTCGCTCGGCCACGTGACGCTCGACGGCGCACCGGCGACGCTGCTCGACCTCGGCCCCGGCGACACCGCGGCCGCGTGGTACATCGCCCAGGCGCTGCTCGGCGCCGAGGCGGTCGGCGCCGTCGACGTCGCGCTGCAGGTCAGCGTCGCGTACGCCAAGGAGCGCCACACGTTCGGCCGCGCGATCGGCTCCTACCAGGCGGTCAAGCACGAGCTGGTGGAGATCCTGCGCGGGCTCGACAACGCCCGCTCGCTCATGTACTACGCCGGCTGGGCGGCGCGCGACAAGCCGGACGAGTTCCCGCTGGCGGCCTCGGCGTTCCGGCTGACCGCCGGCAAGGCGTTCGACCACGCGGCGCGCGCGCAGATCTCCGTGCACGGCGGGATCGGCGCGACCTGGGAGCACGACGCGCCGCTGTACTTCCGCCGCGCGCAGCTCTCCCGGCGACTGCTGGGCGGCACCGCCGGAGCAGCCGACCGGGTGGCCGGTGAGCTGCTCACCCAGGCGCGCGCGGAGGCGGCAGCCGGCTAGGAGCGTCGGGTCAGCTGGCGCACGATCGGCAGCAGGAGGGAGCGGGGCGCCACGCGGCCGCCGAGCATGCTCGCGCGGTTCGCCAGCCCCGGGATCGCCGTGCGCCGCCCCGCGACCATCGCCTCGACCCCGAGCCGCGCGACTTCGACCGCCTCCATGAACAGGAAGCCGGGCATCGCGCGCTCCTTCTCGCCGGCGCCCGCCACCTCGCCGAACTCGCTCCGCGTGAAGCCGGGGCTCAGGCACGTGACGCTCACGCCGGTGCCGCCCAGCTCGGCGTGGACGGCCTCGGAGAACGACTGGACGAACGCCTTGGAGGCGGCGTAGGTGGCGAAGCCGGGCAGCGGCTGGTAGGCGGCGGTCGACGCCACGTTCAGGATCGCGCCCGTGCCGTGCGCGATCATCCGCTCCAGGAACGCGCCGGTGAGGTGGTGCACCGCCTCGACGTTGAGCCGCACGACCTGCTGCTCGCGCTCGAGGTCGGTCTCCGCGAACCGGGAGATGGTGCCGAAGCCCGCGTCGTTGCAGACGCCGACGACCTCGCGCTCGCCCGCCTGCAGCCGGGCGACGAGCTCGGCGCGCGCGGCGGGGTCGGTGAGGTCGCAGGGCTCGGGCTCGGCGTGGATGCCGTGCGTGAGGCGCAGCTCCTGCGCCAGCTCGCCCAGCCGCCCGGTGCGGCGGGCGACCAGCACGACGTTGTAAGAGCGCGAGGCGAGATCGCGCGCGAGCTCGGCGCCGATCCCGGCGGACCCGCCGGTGACCAAGAAAGCGCTGTCGAGCGTAGGAAGAGGTAGGGCACTGATG
>JBPCNM010000064.1:0-10837 GCA_051001255.1 Solirubrobacteraceae bacterium | reverse complement strand
GACCTGCCCGCCGTCGGTGACGTCGAGCGCCACCGCGTGCACGCGGTCGGGCGCGGCGGCAACGAGGTCGTCGATCGCCTCCGGGCGCCGCGCCGTCGCCACCACGCGGTCGCCGCGTGCGAGCGCCGCCTGCGCGATGTGCCGGCCGAAGCCCGAGGAGCTGCCGGTGATCAGCCATACCGGGGAGGAGTCGTGCGAGGTCATGCCCGACACGGTAGGCGCCGCGGGGCGCGCGCAGAAACACCGGTTGCCTGGGCCACCACAGGTGCGGCCTGTGGGGCGGACCACGTCAGCCCGTGTCGCGCCGGCGCATGACGAGCAGGCCGACGAGCCGCGACACCACCATCGCCACGTACGCGATCCCGGCGAGCTGCTCGAGCATCACGAGCCCGCGGGCGAAGGGCTTGACCGGCACCACGTCGCTCAGGCCGGTGCTCGACAGCGTCGTGAAGCTCAGGAACAGCAGCTCCATCCAGCTGCGCTCCCCGGTCGGGTCGATCGCCGCCGTGAAGCTGCCCGGCTCGATCGCCTGGCACACCGTGTAGGAGTAGGCGAACGCCCAGGCCACGAGCGTGAACGTGGCCCCGACGGCGAACAGCTCATCCCGCGTGATCACGTGGTCGGCCAGCATGTAGCCGATCAGGGCGCCGGCGGCGTAGAAGTAGAGGACCGCCTCCAGCGCCGAGGAGTACGGGAGCAGGGCGTCCTCGCCGGTGACGGCCTGGATCAGCAGCAGACCGGTTGCGGGGATCCCGAGCAGCAGGCCGACCCACGTCAGCCCGGGGGAGCTGCGAACGGCCAGCACCACGAGCCCGAGGATCGCGATGCCGAAGACGCTGAAGAGGGCGCGCCCCGTGTCGCTGCCCTCCATGAACGGGTACAGCAGGACGCCGGCCAGCTGGGCGGCCAGCAGGATCGCGGACGGCTCGCGTCGGGCGACCGAGAGCATGACGTGAACCTAGCCGCCGGACCGGTCGCATCGCCGATCTCCGAGTGGAGCTTCACACGCGGCTGAGCGCCTCGTCGAGGATCTCCAGGCAGCGCGCGGCGTCCGTGTCGCCGATCACCATCGGCGGCTTGAGCTTGAGGACGTTGCGGTGCGGCCCGTCGACCGAGAGCAGGACCTGGCGGCGGCGCGCGTGCTCGACGACGGCGGCGGCCTGCGCCGCGGCCGGCTCGCCCTCGGGGCGTCGCAGCTCGACGCCGAGAAACAGCCCCGCGCCGCGGACGTCGGTCACGAGCGCGTGGCGCGCGGCCAGGTCACGCAGCCCGTCGAGCAGCACACCGCCCAGGCGCGCGGCGTGAGCCTGCAGCCGCTCGTCGGCGATCACGTCCAGCACCGCGAGCGCAGCGGCGCAGGAGACGGGATTGCCGCCGAACGTGTTGAAGTACTCCATGCCGGTCTCGAACGAGCGCGCGATCTCGGGCGTCGTGACCACGGCACCGAGCGGGTGGCCGTTGCCGATCGGCTTGCCAAGCGTGACGATGTCCGGCACGACGTCGCCCAGCTCGAAGCCCCAGAACGCGCGGCCGACGCGGCCGAAGCCGACCTGCACCTCGTCGGCGATGCACACTGCGCCGGCCGCCCGGGCGTGCGCGTATGCGGCCCGCAGGTAGCCGTCCGGCAGCACGATCTGGCCGGCGACGCCGGGCAGCGACTCGGCGATGAACGCCGCGGGGCGCGCGGCCGCGGCGTGGCGGCCGATGTCGTCGGCGTCCCGCGCGGTGTGCGGAAGCGCGCAGACGTGCACGTGCTCGGCGCGCCCGGCGCCGCCCGGGCCGTCGAACTTATGCGGCGAGATCTCGATCAGCGACGAGAGGTTGCCGTGGTAGGCGTGCTCGAGCACCAGCACGTCGCGGGCACCCGTGTGCGCGCGGGCGAGACGCAGCGCCAGGTCGTTGGCCTCGCTGCCGGAGTTGACGAGGAAGACGACGCCGAGCGGGTCGGGCAGCGTCGCGGTCAGGCGGCGCGCGTAGGTCACCAGCAGGTCGTGCAGGTAGCGGGTGTTCGTGTTGATCCGCGCCATCTGCTCGGCGGCGGCACGCACCACGCGGGGATGGGCGTGGCCGACGTGACAGACGTTGTTGACCAGGTCGAGGTAGGCGCGGCCGGCGTCGTCGTACAGGTGGGCGCCCTCGCCGCGAACGATGTTCAGGGGCTCCGCGTAGGCGAGGCCGAGCGCCCGCGAGATCGAGGCGCGGCGGGCGGCGCGCAGCTCGGTCGCGTCGCGCGGCGGCGCGGCGCGCAAGCCGCCGGGCAGGCCGAGCAGGAGGTTGGGGTCGGGGCTGACCGACTCCCAGACGTCGCGCTCGGCGAGCGTGCCGGCGCCGTGCACGTCGCAGCCGGCGCCGAGCTCGGCGGTGAGCAGCTGGAGGTGCAGGTGCGGCACCCAGCCGCCGTTCTCCGCCTCGGTGCCGACCCGCCCGACCACGTCGCCGCGGCCGACGCGGTCGCCGCACGCCCAGCGGGCGGTCGAGGCGCGGTCGAGGTGGCCGTAGAGCGTGTGGAAGCGGATCCCGCCCAAAGTCTCGTGGTCGAGCACCACGACCCCGCCCCAGTCGCGCAGCGCCGGCCGCCACGCGACGTCACGCACGACGCCGTCGAGCGGCGCGAGAATCGGCTCGCCCGCCGGCAGGAAGACGTCGACACCCAGGTGCAGCGTGCGCCGCTCCCCCGGCAACCCGGTCTCGAAGGCATCCGAGTCATAGACGCGGCGATCCTCGAGGTAGCGGCCGATGGCGGGCTCGACGCCGGGCGCGAGACGGTCCGCTCGCGAGCAGTCGACGATCGGCGCGTGCTCGAGCGACGGGCCGCAGACCGGGCCGACGTCGGCGGTCTGGAGGAACGCGCGCACGGCCCGCGCGGTCGGCACGGCCTCGTAGCCGCAGGCGGCGCGCAGGCGCAGGTGCTCGACCTCCCGCGGCAGGGCGCCGAGCCGGCCCAGCACCGCGGTGACGCCGTCCTGGCTCACGAGCAGGTACTCGTTGTCGGGCTGCTCGCGGCGCTGGCGCTCCGCCATCGCGATGCTCATCGCCAGGCGGGCGCGGATCAGCTCGGGCAGGAGCGCCAGCTCCCGCGGCGCGAGGGGCGCGACCTCGTGGTAGCCGGCCACGACTGGCAGGACCTGTCGCTCCGGGACGATCAGGCGGGCCATCGCGTACGCGCAGGCGACGGCGAGGCCGCAGATGCGCGGCGCGCGGCACAGATCGCCGAAGTCGATCAGCCCGCGCACCCGGCCGTCGTCGCCGATCAGGACGTTGTGCTCGTTGGCGTCGTTGTGGATCGCCTGGCCCGGGAGCGCGCACAGGCGCGGTGCGACGTGGGCGGCGAAGCGCTCGAGCACCGCGCGCGCATCGCCGGCCGTTGCGTCGCTCACCAGCTCGGCCGCCGAGAGCATGTTCCAGCGCAGCGGCCGGTCCAGCGCCGCGTGCTCGAAGCTCGCCAGCCCGCGGTCCACGTGCGCCACGGCGCGCCCGAGGCTTGCGAGCGTCTCGGCGCCCGGCTCGCCGATCACCGCCAGCGGCGTGCCCGCCACCCAGCTGAGGACGCGCACGCTGCCCTCCGGGCTCGTGACCCGCGCCGCGCCGTCCCGGGTGCGCAGCAGCCGCGGCAGGGCCACGGCGTCGCAGCGGGCGGCGAGATGCTCGAGCGCGGCGTCCTGCAGGTCGAGCAGCCGCGAATCCGTGCCGGGCGCATGCAGCTTGAGCACGTGACCGTCGAGCGCGAAGTTGCGGTCGAGCTCCCCGGGCAGCGGCGTCGTGGCACCGTCCAGCCCGAAGCGCTCGCACGCCAGCCGCGCGGCGGTCAGCGCGCCGCGATCGCCTCGATCTCCAGCAGCCACCGGGCCTCCAGCGTCGCGACGACGATCACGGTGAGGGCCGGACTCGCGTCCATGGGGAGGAACTCGCGCCGGATCCGGCCGTTCGCGTCGGCCTGCGCGCGATCCGTCAGGTACGTGGTCACCTTGACGAGGTCGCTCGCGTCCATGCCGGCCGAGTCGAGCACCGCGAGCACGTTGCGCCACGCCTGGCGGCACTGGGCCTCGAAGCCCTCGGGCACGCCGGCCTCCGCGTCCTCGGGAATCTGGCCGCTGACCAGCAGCAGCCGCCGCGACGCCTCCAGCTCGACCCCCTGCGCGTAGCCGCCGAGGGGCGCCGGCACGGTGGGCGGATCATGGCGGATCAGCGGCATGCGTCCATGGTCACGAACCGGCGGCCACCTGACAAGCCGCCAAACCGTCGCGAGTACGCAAGAATCCGAAGCATGGACGCCACCGACCGGAGAATCCTTGCGCTGCTGGTGGAGGACGGGCGGCGCAGCCTCGAGGAGCTCTCGCGCCAGGTCCGCCTCTCCGCCCCCGCGGTCAAGCGACGGATCGACAGGCTGCGAGCCGCCGGGCCGCTGCGCGGCTTCACCGCGATCGTCGACGACGAGGCGCTCGGCTGGCATGCCGAAGCGTTCGTCGAGCTCTTCCTCGCCCGCGACGCCACCATCCGCGAGCTGCTCGCCGGGCTGCGGGCCATGCCCGAGGCGCTCGGGGCGTGGACGGTCAGCGGCGACGCCGACGCGCTCGCCCACGTGCGGGCCCGCGACAACCACCACCTCGAGCAGCTGCTGCTCGAGCTTCGCCGCAAGGGGCTGGTCGAGCGGACGCGGTCCCAGATCGTGCTCAGCCGGCTGCTCACCCGCGTGCGCGCCTCGGGTGACGCGCCGGCCCCGACGTCGACCGCGGACTAGACGACCAGGTCGTGGTCATGCTGCACCGGCTTGCGGGGCTGGCGGTTGGGGAGTTGCCGCCGCGGCTTACGATGCGTGCGCTTGGGCGCACCCGGCTTGAACGGGATGTCGAGCCGGTGGGCGGCGAGTGGCTCGGTCATCGGCCCGGCCAAGTGCTCAGGTATCTCGGCTGTCAGCGTGGGCGGGTCGTCACGCTCGATGAGCTGCTCGAGGTGTTTTGGCCAAGCGCCGGCGGGGGCCGGCGTGCGGCAGGCGATCCACACGTTGCGCGACCGGCTGGAGCCCGACCGCCCGAAGGACATGGCATCGGGGGCGTCGGGTGCGACGGGAAGCTGCGCGCGCGTGAGCCGGCCCCCAACGTCGTGAGGCCCCCGGCCAGTGGCCGGCTCACGACGTTGGGGGCGTCATGGGACCCCAACGTCGTGAGGCACCCCGCTGCCGCGCGCGCTTCCGACGTTGAGCACACCCACGGCGTCGACATCGCGCACCGATCGCCGGCCGAGCCTTCGACGCTGCCCACGACGCGCCGGCCGGCACCGCGCCGCACGCTTCCCAACCCGCAGCCCTCGATGCCGCAGTTGACCTGACCGCGACCCGGTCGCAGCGCCCCGGCTGATCAAAGCCGACCCGCAAATGCGGACAGCCCGCGACCTCTAGTAGCGAGGGTCCGCGACAGCGGGCAGCGCGCGGCGCCCGGCAAGCAGAGCCGTACGCGCATCCACGCTGCAGACGTAGGCCAGCCACGCCGCGACGGAGGGCCGCACCGGACCCACCGCCGAGCGATGCGCGTACCAGCGGCTCTCCGGAAGACCGGAGACCGGGAGGGTGGACAGCAGTTCGGCGTCGAGCTCGAGCGCGACCGTGACGCGCGCGACGACCGAGACGCCGAGCCCCGCTCTCACGCCCTCGGAGATCGCGCCGTTGGAGCCCAGCGTAAGGATCCGCGGGCGCAGCTCGTGACGCGCGAGGAACGCCTCGTTGAACAGGCGGGTGCCCGAGCCCTGCTCGCGCAGCAGCCACGTCCGATCCGCCAACTCGGCCGGCCGGACCTCCTCGCGCAGGGCCAGCGGGTCGTCGGCCGGCGCGATCAGCGCCATGGTGTTCTCCAGGAACGGCGCGGAATGCAGCTCGGAGTCCCGCGGCGGGCGGCCCGCGATCGCCACGTCGGCGTCATGGTCGGCGAGCCGGCGGAAGACCACGTCGCGGTTGCCGACCTCCACGGCGATCCGCACCCCGGGTGCTCGGCCCGCGAAGCCGAGCAGCAGCGGCGGGAGGATCCGCTCGGCTGCCGTCGTCACGGCCGCGATCCGCAGCTCGCGCGCGCCGCGCGCGTCCGCCTCGTGCGCCGCTCGGGTCCCTCCCTCGAGCAGCCCGACGACGTGTGCGGCGTACGGTGCGAACGCCGTCCCCGCGACGCTCAGCCTGATGCCGCGCCCTGCGCGCTCGGTGAGCTCGACGCCGACCTCGCGCGAGAGCGCCGAGAGCGCGGCCGACACCGAAGGCTGCGTGACCACGAGGTCCTCGGAGGCGGCCCGGACCGAGCCCGTGCGCACGACCGCGAGGAACGCGCGCAGCTGGGTGAGCGTGATCGCCATCCGCCCCGGTCAGGCCACGGGCTCCGGATCGGCGGCCCAGCGGCCGTCGCGTGCGGCGCCGTTTGCGCGCGCGCGGCGCAGGAACGCCTCCCGGCCATCGACGAAGTGCGCCTCGTCGCCACCCCATGCGGCCAGCGCGTCCTCCTGCAGGGCGCGGCCGTAGGAGAACGTGAGGTCCCACGGGTGCGGGCCGCGCTCGGCCATCGCCTGCAGGTGGGCGGTGGCCAGCTCGGCGCCCTGCCCGCCCGACAGGAAGGCGATGCCGGGCACCGCCGCGGGCACGGCGCGGCCCAGGCTGCGCAGCGTGGCCGCGGCGACCTGCTCCACCGACGCCTGCTCCGGGTGCTCGGCACCGGCCAGGACCATGTTCGGCTTGAGCACCATGCCCTCGAGGAGGACCTGCGGTTCGGCGAGCGCGGCGAACACCGCGCGCAGCACGCGCTCGGTCACCTCGGCGCAGCGCTCGAGCGAGTGGTCGCCGTCCATCAGCACCTCGGGCTCGACGATCGGCACGATCTCCGCCTCCTGGCAGAGCGCCGCGTAGCGGGCCAGCGCGTGCGCGTTCGCGGCGACGCACGCGTTCCCGGGGCGGCGATCGCCGATCGAGATGACCGCCCGCCACTTGGCGAACCGCGCGCCGAGCCCGTGGTATTCGGCCAGGCGCTCGCGCAGCCCGTCGAGCCCCTCCGTGACGGTCTCGCCGGGCGCTCCCGCGAGCGGCTTGGCGCCCGTGTCGACCTTGATGCCGGGCAGGATGGCGCGGGCCGCCAGCACCTGCGCGAACGGCGAGCCCTCCGAGTCGGACTGGCGGATGGTCTCGTCGTACAGGATCGCTCCGCTGACGCAGCGCTCCCCGCCGGGGGCGAGCAGCAGCATCTCGCGGTAGCGCCGGCGGTTCTCGGGGTTGGACTCGATGCCATGCGTCTCGAAGCGCTTGGTCACCGTTCCGGTGCTCTCGTCCGCGGCGAGGATGCCCTTGCCCTCGGCCACCATCGCACGCGCCGTGCGCCTCAGCTCGTGGTGGCTCATGACGCCACCGCGTCGACGTCGACGCGCGCGTTCCGTGCCCCGTCGCCGCCGAGCGCGACCGTCGCCTTGGCGGTCACGAGGTGATAGAGCACGAGCACCTGGACGATCGCCAGCGTCTCGGATCGGTGCAGCTCGGTCCCCACGGTGTACTCGCCCAGGTGCTCGGTGCGCAGGTGGCGCGCGAAGTGCATCTTCTCCCACACCGCCTCCTCGATCCCCGCCGCGTCCTCGGGGTCGACGTCCGCCGGGATGCGCACGCGGCGCTCGTCGCCGCGATCCTCGACCGTGATCCCGCCGCGCCCGTCGTCGACGAACGGCGAGAGGTCGGGATGCGGCAGGTCCGGGCGCAGCAGCAGCTCGGCGTCCAGCGCCGCGCTGCCGTCCTCGGCGGGCTCGAACGACACCACCATGTCCGCGCGGCGCTGCTGGGGCCGGATGAACGCGGCCGAGTCGGGCTCGCGCCGGTCGAGCTCCGCGAGCACCTGATCGGTCGTGTAGCCGCGCCGCGAGCAGTCGCGGTCCACCTTCCACTTCCGTCGGAGCGCTTCGGGCGGTGCGAGGTAGACCCGCACGTCGTAGAGGTCGCAGAGCTCGTCGGTGTGGTAGCCGAGCAGCCCCTCCAGGACCGCGAAACCGTGGGGCTCGACGTAGGTGGGCGGGCCGAACGTGCCGTCCGCGTGCCGGTAGACCGGCTTGAGGATCGGCTCCCCCGTCCGCAGGTGACGCAGGTGCTGCGTCATGATGTCCATGTAGTTCGCGTCCGGGTGCAGCGGAGTGATTCCGCGCGCGGATCGCTGGCTGCGGTCATAGCGGTGGTAGTCGTCGAGGCCGACGTGGGTGACCTGATCCTCGCCGAGGATCCGCACGAGCCCGCGAGTGATCGTGGTCTTGCCGGCGGCGGAGTCTCCGACGACGCCGAGGATGATCGGTCGGGGCACGTCGTTCTCCTAGCTCAGCTGACGTTTCCGGGCCCTGCGAACTCGACACCCAGCTCGCCGTCCTCGTCCTCGAAGACGGAGCTGGCCAGGATGTCCTCGGCCTCGATGGTCACCAGGTCGGCCCGCTCCAGCGCCTCGCGCCGTTCGTAGAGCCGGCTGGCCTGGCGCATGCGCGCCCGGTCGATCGCGTTGCGGATGCTGCGACCATACGCGAACCGAGGCCGCACGGCCCGGCGCTCGACATAGCGGCGCAGCGCCGTCTCGGCGTCGGGCGTGAGCTCATAAGACTGCTGGTCGAGCATCAACGCCGCGATCGCCATCAGCTCGTCCACGTCGAAGTCGGGGAAGTGGATGTGGTGGGCCACGCGCGACCCCATGCCGGGGTTCGAGCGGAAGAAGGTCTCCATGCGATCGCGGTAGCCCGCGAGCACGACGACGAGGCTCTCGCGCTCGGACTCCATCACCTGCAGGAGTATCTCGATCGCCTCCTGCCCGTAGTCGCGCTCGTTCTCGGGGCGGTAGAGGTAGTACGCCTCGTCGATGAACAGCACGCCGCCGCGCGCGCGCTTGAGCACCTCGCGCGTCTTGGGCGCGGTGTGACCGACGTACTGGCCGACGAGGTCGTCGCGCGTCACGGAGACGACCTTCGGCTTCTCGATGTAGCCGAGGCGATGGAGGATCTCCGCCATGCGCAGGGCGACGGTGGTCTTGCCGGTGCCGGGGTTGCCGGTGAAGCTCATGTGCAGGGAGGGGCGCGAGGAAACCAGGCCCTCGGCGCGCCGGAGCCGGTCGATCACGAGCAGCGCCGCGATCTCGCGGATTCGCGTCTTGACGGGCGCGAGCGCGACGAGCTCGGAGTCGAGCTGTGCGAGCACCCCGCCGATGTCGTCTCCGCGGGGGGCCGGCGCCTGATCCGCGACGAGCGTCTGGGCGGCGCTCATCGCGAGGGCCTCGGGCCATCGTCCGGCCGCTCGCCGTTGGCGGTCGCGCCGTAGCGCAGCCCGGTCGGCGCGTCGGCGGCGTAGGGGTGCAGCGTGTAGCGGATCTGCCGGTCGGCCTTCTCCTGGCGCTCGAGCCGGAAGCCCGGTTCGAACTCCGGCCGGCCGACGATGAACGACAGCGCCGTCGTCTGGCGTCCCAGCGACCGGTCGTAGCAGACCACCTTGACGTACTCGTGTGGGCAGGCCTCGCGCGCGGCGCGCAGCTCGCGCAGCGGGACGTCGGCGTCGTCCTCGCCCAGGTCGAACATCGGCTGGCCCCACATCTCCCACAGCGAGTTGCGCGGGTGCGGGTCGTCGGTGTGCTCGACCATGATCGCCCAGCCGTTGCGCAGGGCGTAGCGCAGCTGTGCCTCGATCTGCTCGTCGCTGAGGTCGGGCAGGAAGGAGAACGTCCCCTGGGTGATGCGCATCTCCGTGCTCCTAGCTGGGCGTCGGCGTGGCGAGCACGTCGGCCGTGTCGGTGGAGGTGTAGTCGAAGGTGATGTCCTTCCAGACCTCGAGCGCGGCGTCGAGCTCGGGGCAGCCCTTGGCGGCGTCTACGAGGATGTCGGGGCCCTCGCTGAAGTAATCGCGACCCTCGTTGCGGGCGCAGATCATCGCCTCGACCGCGACGCGGTTGGCGGTGGCGCCGGCGGCGATGCCCATCGGGTGGCCGATCGTGCCGCCGCCGAACTGCAGGATCACGTCCTCGCCCAGGTAGTGCAGCAGCTGGTACATCTGACCGGCGTGGATGCCCCCTGACGCGACGGGCATCACGGCGGCCAGCGAGGCCCAGTCCTGGTCGAAGTAGATGCCCGTCTCCGGGTTGGCCACGTTGTAGCGCTGGCGGCACACGTCGTAGTAGCCGCGGACCATGTTGGGGTCGCCCTCGAGCTTGCCCACCACCGTGCCGGCGTGGATGTGGTCGACGCCGAGCATGCGGCACCACTTCGCGATGACGCGGAACGACACCCCGTGGTTCTTCTGGCGAGTGTAGGTGCCGTGGCCGGCGCGGTGCAGGTGCAGCAGCATGCCGTTGGCCCGGCACCACTTCGACATGGAGGTCATCGCGGTGAAGCCGATCGTGAGGTCGATCATGACGATCGGCGAGCCGATCGCCTTGGCGAACTCCGCCCGCTCGTACATGTCCTCCATCGTCCCGGCCGTGACGTTCATGTAGTGGCCCTTGACCTCACCGGTCATCGCCATCGCGCGGCTGACGGCCTCCTGGGAGTACAGGAAGCGATCGCGCCAGCGCATGAAGGGCTGCGAGTTGATGTTCTCGTCGTCCTTGGTGAAGTCGAGGCCGCCGCGGAGCGCCTCGTAGACCACGCGGGCGTAGTTCTTGGCCGACAGGCCGAGCTTTGGCTTCGTGGTGGCGCCGATGAGGGGACGTCCGAACTTGTCGAGGTACTCGCGCTCCATGACGATCCCGTGGGGCGGGCCCTGGAAGGTCTTCAGGTAGTGCGGGGGGATCCGCATGTCCTCGAGCCGCAGGGCCTTGAGCGCCTTGAAGCCGAAGACGTTGCCGATGATCGACGACGTCAGGTTCGCGAT
>JBPCNM010000063.1:0-4150 GCA_051001255.1 Solirubrobacteraceae bacterium | reverse complement strand
GTGGAGGAGGCGGCGCACGTCCCCGTGACGCCGCTGGGGACCGAGAAGCTCCTGCATGGACACCTCCCGGCGGCGGGACCGGCCACGGGCCTCGTGCTGCTCGGGTTCGACCGCCGCGGCGGCGAGGCCCGGGACGCCCGGGCGCGCGACGCGGCCGCCGCCGCCGTCGTGCTGGGGATGCCGACGGTCACGCTGGACGCGGCCGCGGACGGCCTCTCCCCGGCCGCGGCGGCGCTCGTCAGCGGCGCGATCGCGCTGCAGCTGCTCACGCTCGAGCTCACGCTGGCGCTCGGGACGAACCCCGACCTCATCCGGCGCGAGGAGCCCGTCTACCGTGCGGCCGCCGAGGCGGCCGGCTAGTACGCGATCGGGCCGAGCGCAGGCGCGAGGCCGTGCAGCGCGAAGCCGCCGAAGCGGCTGAAGCGCTCGTGCTCGGGGCCGTGGAAGTCGGCCGAGCCGGTGGTGAGCAGGCCGCGCTCCCGCGCCGCGGCGTACAGGATGCGCGTCTGCTCCTCGTCGTGCGCCGCGTAGAACACCTCGACGCCGTCGAGCCCGGCCGCCGCGAAGCGGTCGATCGCGATCAGGATCGTGGCGCGGTCGGCGATGTCCCAGAACGGGTGCGCCCACACCGCGACGCCGCCGGGGGCGTGGATGACGTCGATCGCCTCTTCCACCGTGGGGCGCGAGCGGGCCACGTAGGCCACCGCGCCGGGGACGAGGTAGGGCGGGAACAGCGCGTTCTTGCCGTCGATCCCCTCCGCGCGCAGCTTTCCGGCGTTGGCGGGATGGGCGAGCACGGCGTCGGCGAGATGCGGGCGCCCGAGCGGCGCGCCGGCCCGCTCGCGCGCCTCCAGCTCCGAGCGGTCCAGCGCGAAGCCCAGCTCCACCAGGCGCTCGGCCATCGCCCAGATGCGCCGCCCGCGGTCGGCGCGGAAGTCCGCCAGCGTCGCGCGCAGCCCGGGGTCGTCGTGGCGCAGCTCGTAGCCACACACGTGCAGGTCCTCGAACTCGCCCGAGACGCTCGACAGCTCCGCCGCGGGGGAGCAGCGCAGGCCGTGCTCGCGCGCCGCGCGCAGCGCCTCGGTCACCCCGTCGACCGTGTCGTGGTCGGTCAGCGCCATCAGCCGCATCCCGGCCGCCGCGGCGCGCTCGACGACCGCCGCGGGCGCCAGGGCGCCGTCGGATTCGATCGAGTGCGACTGCAGGTCGAAGTCGGGGGCGACGTGTGGGGGTGCCATGCGACGGGAACCCTAGGGGTCGACCCCCAAACGAAGGAAGGGAGGACATCCCAATGTCCACCGGTCTCATCATCGCCATCGTCGTGGCGGCCATCATCATCGTCGCGCTGCTCGTGATGCTGCCGCGCATGCGCGCCACCGCTCGTCGCAAGGAGACCGAGCGCGAGCTCCACTCACGCCGCGAGGCCGGTGCCGACGAGCACCGCTCCGCCGCCGCCGAGCGCGAGAACCGCGCCGAGATGGCCGAGCAGAAGGCTCGCATGGCTGGGCAGACCGCCGAGCGCGAGCGGGCGGAGGCGAACATCCAGGGCGAGCGCGCGAGCATGCACGAGCGCGGCATGGCCGACGACGAGCTGATCGACGACCACGAGCGCGACCGCTTCGCGGACGTCGCCAACACGCCGGGCAGCGCCGGCGACGACGGCCACACGGCGGACGACCGCCCCCGCGGCGCGACGGGGCCCGACGGCGCGACCTCCGCCGAGTACGACCAGCGGCACAACGACGAGGGGCGCTTCCAGCGCGAGCGGACCACGGACGACGTCCGTGACTCCGAGCGCACGCAGCGCTAGTTCACGGCACCGGCTTGAGCGGCGCCGCCGGGCTCGGCTCGGCGGCGCGCTCCGGCGCCAGCAGCTGCGCCGCCGCCTCCGCGGTGAGCGGCGCGGAGAGATGGAAGCCCTGTGCGAGCTCACACCCGAGCAGCTGCAGGCGGTCGAGGTGCGCGGCGGTCTCCACCCCCTCGGCGACCACGGCCATCCCGAGGTTGTGGGCGAGGCCCACGATCGCCTTGACGATCTCGTGCGAGCCGGGGTCGGTGAGCATGTCGATCACCAGCCCGCGGTCGATCTTGAGCGCGTCGCCGGGAAAGCGGTGCAGGAAGCGCAGCGACGAGGCGCCCGTGCCGAAGTCGTCGAGGTGCGCGGTGACGCCGACGCGGTCGCGCAGGTCGGTCAGCGTGCGCCGGGCGCCCTCGGTGTCCTGCGTCATCGCCGACTCCGTGACCTCCAGGCGCAGGTCGGCCGGCCGGGCCCCGGATCGGCGCAGCGCGTCCTCGACCGCGGCGGTGAAGCCGGGATGGGCGAGCTGGCGGGCGGACACGTTCAGCGACACGCAGACGCCCCATTCGGCGGCGCGGCGCGTGGCCTCGCGCAGCACGAAGGCGCCCAGCGGGACGATCAGCCCGGTCTCCTCGGCCATCGCGACGAACTCGGACGGCTCGACCTCCCAGCGGCACAGTGCCTCGAAGCCGGCGATCTCGCGCGTGGCGGTCTGCAGGATCGGCTGGAAGAGGACCTGCAGGCTCTCCGCCTCGATCGCCCGGCGCAGGTCGGTTTCCAGGTCCAGCCGCGCCAGCACCCGGCGGTGCATCTGCGCGTCGAAGACCGCGTGGCGCGCCTTGCCGCCGGCCTTCGCGCGGTACATCGCCACGTCGGCGTCGCGGATCAGCTCCTCCGGGTCGGCGTCGGGGCCTGCAAGTGCGATCCCGATCGAGCCCGACACATGCAGCTCGCGCCCGGCGATCGGGAACGGATCGGCCAGCGTGTCGAGCACCCGGTCGGCGACGACCGTCGCCTCGCGCGGGTCCGTGACGTCCTCCAGCAGCACCGTGAACTCGTCGCCGCCCATGCGCGCCACGGTGTCACCGGGGCGCAGCGCCGCGTCCAGCCGGAGCGCGACGGCCTGCAGCAGTTGGTCGCCGACGTGGTGGCCGAGCGAATCGTTGACGACCTTGAAGCGGTCGAGGTCCAGGAACAGCACCGCCGAGCCCGAGTCGGGACCCTGGCGGCGGGCGCGGCGCACCGACTGCTCGAGCCGGTCGAGGAAGAGCGTGCGGTTGGGGAGCCCGGTCAGCGCGTCGTGCAGCGCGCCGTGCTGCAGGCGCTCGACCGAGCGGCGGTGGTCTGCCGCGTAGCGGACGGCGCGCTCGAGCGTGTCGGCGTCCAGTGTGGCCTTGGGGAGGTGGTCGACCGCGCCCGACTCGCGCGCCGCGTCCACCGCGTCCGTGTCGGACGGGTCGCCGAGGAGGATCACCTGCGCGTGGCGATCCGCGTCGAGCAGCGCCCGGACGGTGATCCGGTCCCCGAGCGCCGCGTCGAGCAGGACGGCGTCGTGCGGGTGCTCCGCGACCGCCGCCAGCGCGGAGGCGACGCTCGTGACCCAGTGCACCTCGGCGCGCCCGTCGGGCAGCAGCCCCCTCAGGAGGCGGTGGTCGGCCTCGTCAGCGGCGAGGAGGAGCAGCACGAAGGGCAGGTCGGCCATGGTCCGAGTCCGGACAGTATGTGCAACCTGAAAACTGAGCAATGAGCCATCCGGCCACATGGCCGCATGTTCGACGGTCCATCGGCGGAAAGTCCGCGAAGTCCCGTCGCGGCGGCCGTGGGCCCGGACTCGGGCCCTGCCGGCACCCGCACCGGCGCTAGACTTCGGCGCCGCGCCGACGTAGCTCAGCTGGTAGAGCACTTCACTCGTAATGAAGGGGTCAGCGGTTCGAATCCGCTCGTCGGCTCTGCGAAAGCCCCGCACAAGCGGGGTTTTCGCGTTCTCGGGACATGTCCCGATTGGCGAATATATCCCGGATATGTCCCGGGCGGGGCGTATGATCGGCGCATGCCCGATGAGCCGAGTGGGCACGTCTTCCGCGTCGAGCGCAAGCGCGGCCCGCAGTGGTACGCCAAGTACCGCTTGCCGGACGGCCGCCAGGTGCAGCGGCGGATCGGGCCTGCGTGGACCGAGCGGGGCCGGCCGCCGGTGGGCTACTTCACCAAGCGGAGCGCAGAGACGTGGCTGCAGGAGGTGCTCCATCAGGCGCGCCATGGCACGCTGCCCGGGCAGGTCCGCACCGGCGTGACGTTCGCCGAGGCGGCCGCGGGGTGGCTGCGCCATGTCGAGCACGACCGCGAGCGCAAGCC